>NZ_SSXB01000061.1:0-23921 GCF_021698995.1 Blastococcus sp. KM273129
CTTCGCCCCCGTCCCCGCGCAGCCCCCGGCGCCGGCTCCCCGGGCTGCCGAGCCGGTCGTCGGGACGTCCTCCTCGCTGTTCGGCGCCCCTGCCGCTCCGGCCCCCGCGCCGGCACCCGACCTGGCATGGTGGGGCAGCACCGCCGGCGGCTCCACGCTGTGGGGCGATCCCGTGCCCGCTGCCCCGGCCGCCGACGACGCGCCCATCTGGACCGACGTGCTGCTCGCCGCTCCGCAGCCGGTCGCCGACGCCGCGCCGGCGCAGGAGTTGCCGGCCGTCGAGGCGGTGACCGTGGAGCCCGTCGCGGAGGTGGCGGTCATCGAATGGCCGGCCGCCGAGGAGCCGGTCGCGGTCGAGCCGTCCTCCGATCCGTCCGCGGTCACCGAGGCGGTGGCCACGGAGCCGGTGGTGGCCGGGCCCGTCGTCGAGGACCCGGCGGTCGGGGACGTGGTGGCGGCTGCGGTCGAGGAGGGCGCCGTCGAGGAGGCCGCTGCCGAGGAGGCCGGCACGGCGCTCGCCGCGGACCTGGCCGAGGCCGCCCCGCTGCTCGCCCGGACCGCCAGCGACCCGGCTCCGCTGGGCATGTCCCTGGACGCCACCACCGTCATGCCGCGGGTCTCCCTGCTGCCCCCGCTGGCGGGTGCGCGGGGTCGCGGCCTGCCGCCCGTCCCCCCGTCGTCGGGGCGCCCGCCGGTCCCGCCGTCGCGGCCGGGGTCCTCCGCTCCGCGCGACGAGGTCGCCCCGGTGGCCGAGGAGGCGGGCAAGACCACCCCCGCGGCGCGGGCGCCCCGCAGCCTGGCGACCGTCACCCGCCTGCCCGTGGCCCCGCTCATGGCCGGCGACGACCACCCGGGGATGCCCGAGCTCGAGGACGACACCGACGTCCCGGCCGCACCGGCGCCCGCCCCGCGGACCGCCGCGGTCCCGGCCACGGCGCACGAGGTCGTCGCCCGGCTGGGCGAGCTCGGCGTGCCGCGTGAGCTGCTCGGGGACGACGTCGTGGACCGCATCGAGGCCGACGGCACCTACGCGGCGCTCACCCGGGCGCTGACGGAGCGGCTGCCCGAGGCACCCCGGCTGCCCAGCGGCGCCGGCGAGGTGCTGCTCGTGGTCGGCCCGGGTGTGGAGACGCTCCGCGCCGCCCGGGCGCTCGCCGCCTCCCTGCGGCTGGACCCCGACCGGGTGCAGTGGGCGACGCGCGGTGATCTCGCCGGCCTGGCCCCCAAGGGCAGCCGGATGACCACGATCGACGCCGCCATCGACCGGCGGCAGGAGGCGGCCGACGCCGGCACGCTGACCATCGTCGCCGTCGACGTGCCGCTGCGCAGCGACGTGTACTGGATGTCGCAGATGCTGGCGATCTGGTCGCCGGTGGCGGTGTGGGCCGTCGTGGAGGCGACCCGCAAGCCCGAGGACCTCGAGCTCTGGCTGGACGGGCTGGCCCGCGTCGACGCCCTCGTCGTCCAGGACACCGACCTCAGCGCCGACCCGGCCGCCGTGCTGCAGCGGCTGACCGTGCCCGTGGCCCTCCTCGACGGCGTCCGCGCGACCCCGCACCGCTGGGCCTCGCTGCTCTGCGAGCGCCTGGACAGCCCGCAGGCATGAGCCCGTTCCGCTGGGACGTCCTGCTCGTCGGGTTCGTGCTGGCCGTGCCCGTGCTCGCGCTCGGGTTGCGCGGGGACTTCACCACCGAGGAGGTGGTGGGCCGGCTGCCGTGGTGCCTGCTCGCCGGCTGGGTCGTGGTGGCGCTGGTGCGGGCGGTCGCGGCACCGCCGAAACCCGCACCCAAGGGCCGGCGCCGCCGCCCGGCGGCCACTGCGGGCGCTCCGGTCGACGAGGACGCCGCCTAGACCGGAGCGGGCCCCGCCCCGGGTTCTCCTCGCGCTCTCGCTGCCGCACGAGGTGACCGTGATCGCCCTGGACGCGGCGCTGCCCGGAGGGCTGGTGCGGTGCGCGCCCGGCTCTTCGACGTCTCCGGGCGCCCCGGAGCCCGGCACGCGACGCGCGTGGTCGCCGCTGCCGACGGGCGCAGCGAGAGCGTGGGAGAGCCGCAGCCGGGTGATCCTGCAGCGCGTTGCGGCTGGGACCTTCGGCGCTGCAGCACGAGATCGGGTCGGCCGGCGGTGGCCTCGTGGCCCGGACCGGCAGCGCGTGGGAGGACGTCCGGCTGGTGGACGAGTTCGACGGCCGGGTGACGTACGGGCGGCTGCTGCGCCCGGGGCAGGACCCGACGATGCGGTGTTCGCCGAGAAGCGCCGGGAGGACGCCGCCCGCGACGAGGGGTGGGTGTGGGCCGAGCTCGCCGTGCCCCACCGGCTCGCGGCCAGGTCCGGCGCGCGCCGGCGCACGCCGGCGGTGAGCCGCCCCGGCAGCCCGTTCCCAGCCCACGCCGGGCCCCCTCCCGGGGTGTTCCTCGCCGACCCGCCGTCCTGCACGACCGGCAGGGCGGGAGGAACGCCCCGGGAGTGGCGCGATCAGAGCGGCAGGTCCTCGAGCATCTCGGTCACCAGCGCGGCGATCGGCGAGCGCTCGGACCGGGTGAGCGTCACGTGGGCGAACAGCACGTGCCCCTTCAGCTTCTCGATGACCGCGGTGACCCCGTCGTGCCGGCCGACGCGCAGGTTGTCGCGCTGGGCGACGTCGTGGGTGAGCACCACGCGCGAGTTGCTGCCCAGCCGGGAGAGCACGGTGAGCAGCACGCCGCGCTCCAGCGACTGCGCCTCGTCGACGATCACGAACGAGTCGTGCAGCGAGCGTCCGCGGATGTGCGTCAGCGGCAGCACCTCGATGAGGTCGCGGGCGGCGATCTCGTCGAGCACCTCCTTCGACACCAGCGCGCCCAGGGTGTCGTAGACGGCCTGCGCCCAGGGCGACATCTTCTCGCCCTCGCTGCCGGGCAGGTACCCGAGCTCCTGCCCGCCGACGGCGTACAGCGGCCGGAAGATGACCACCTTCTTGTGCGCCCGCCGCTCCATCACCGACTCCAGCCCCGCGCACAGGGCCAGCGCCGACTTGCCGGTGCCTGCGCGCCCGCCGAGGGACACGATGCCGATCTCGGGGTCCAGCAGCAGGTCCAGCGCGACCCGCTGCTCGGCCGAGCGGCCGTGCAGCCCGAAGGCCTCCCGGTCGCCGCGCACCAGGCGCACCTTCTTGTCGGGCAGCACCCGGCCCAGCGCCGAGCCGCGGGAGGACAGCAGGACCAGCCCGGTGTGGGTGGGCAGCTCCGCCGCCGCCGGCAGGAACGCCTCCCCGGTCCCGTAGAGCTCGTCGAGCTCGGGGTCGTCGAGGGAGAGCTCGGTCATCCCCGTCCAGCCGGCGTCCACGGCGTCCAGCACGCGGTACTCGTCGGTCTCCAGACCGACCGCCGCCGCCTTGACCCGCAGCGGGACGTCCTTGGTGACCAGGCAGACGTCCCGCCCCTCGGCGCGCAGGTTGAGCGCGACCACCATGATCCGGCTGTCGTTGCTGTCGTTGCGGAAGCCGGCCGGCAGCACCGACGGGTCGCTGTGGTTCAGCTCGACGTGCAGGGTGCCACCGCCCTCCCCCACCGGGACCGGCGCGTCCAGCCGGCCGTGGGCGACCCGGAGGTCGTCGAGGATGCGCAGCGTCTGACGGGCGAACCAGCCCAGCTCGGGGTGGTTGCGCTTGTCCTCCAGCTCCCCGATGACGACGAGCGGCAGCACCACGTCGGCGTCGCCGAAGCGCAGCAGCGCCCCGGGGTCGGAGAGCAGGACGGAGGTGTCGAGGACGAAGGTGCGGCGAGTCATCACGAGTCGGCTCCCGTGGGGCGGCGCCACGCAGGCGTGGCGGACCCCTGCTCGAAGGTGACCGGGCCCCGGCGCAGGGGCCGGGCACCGGCCCCCCTGGACGACGAACGCAGTCGCACCAACCGGGCCTCCCGTGGACGCCGAGGGCAGCTCGACGTCCACTGCCGACGCTAGGCCCGACCACCGACAGGAGCGCGCCCGCGCCGCACCCCGCAACCTGAAGTTCACCCGACGGGGTACCGCCGGCCACACCTGCCCCAGCGGGTGGCACGCACCCCGTGCCGGGACCCCGGCGCGACCGCGGGCGCCGGGGGGCTCGGGGGCGCTCCGTCAGCTGGACTCGCGGCGGAACCGGCGCACGCCGAACATCCAGCCGAGCACCGCCAGCAGCACGGTCAGGGCGACGCCCCACCACGCGGTCGCGGTGCCGTAGCCGCCGATGAAGAACTCGCGCGCCGCCTCGACGACGTGCTTGAACGGGTTCACGTCGCTGAGGGTCTGCAGCCAGCCCGGGGCCAGCGTCATCGGCAGCAGGATCCCCGAGAGGAGCACGACGGGGAACACCACCGCGTTGAGCAGCGGCGCGAACGCATCCTCGCTCTTGAGCGTCAGCGCGAGGGCGTAGGAGACGGCAGCGAGCGCCGCTCCCAGCAACGCGACGACGAGCAGGGTCAGCGCCACCCCCACCACCGGTGCCCGCAGCCCCAGGGGCACCGCGACCAGCACCAGCAGGACTCCCTGGGTGAGCAGCACGACGACGTCGCGGAGCACCCGGCCCAGCAGCAGCGCCGTGCGGCTGGCCGGGGTGACCCGCTGGCTCTCGATGACGCCGGCCCGCCACTCGGCGATGAGCCCGAAGCCGACGAACAGCGCGCCGAACATGCCAAGCTGCACGAGGATGCCGGGCACGAAGATCTGGTAGGCATCACCCGGGCCCAGCTGCTCGGCGAGCGGTTCGAGCAGCGGCCCGAACAGCACGATGTAGAGGATCGGCTGCATCAGGCTGATCACGAGCCAGGCCGGGTTGCGCAGCGACATGCGCATCGCGCGCGAGAAGACGGTGCCGGTGTCGCGCAGCAGGGTCCTCATCGCGCCGCCACCGCCCCGGCCGCGGCCGGCGCGGCCCCGGACTCGCGCAGCGACCGGCCCGTCAGGCCGAGGAAGACGTCGTCCAGGCTGGGCCGGCGGCTCTCGATCCCGCTGACGGTGACGCCGGCGGCGTCCAGCGCGCGCACCAGCTCCACCAGCGCGCTGCCGCCGTGCGGCACCCGGCCCACGACCCGGTCGGCGAGCAGCTGCGGCGGCTCGGCTCCCGGCAGCGCCCCGACCAGGCGGGCCACCTCGCCGAGCTGGTCGGGCCGCTCCGCCGTCACGGTCAGCACGTCCCCGCCCACCTGGGACTTCAACTGGTCGGGGGTGCCCTCGGCGACGATCGCGCCGTGGTCGATGACCATGATCCGGTCGCACAGGGCATCGGCCTCGTCGAGGTAGTGGGTGGTGAGGAAGACCGTGGTGCCGCGGTCCTCGCGCAGGCCGCGGATGTGCTCCCACAGGTTCGCCCGCGCCTGCGGGTCCAGGCCGGTGGTCGGCTCGTCCAGGAAGACCAGCTCGGGCACGTGGATCAGGCCCACCGCGATGTCCAGCCGGCGGCGCTGGCCCCCCGACATGGCCTTGGGCTGGCGCTCCCAGAGCCCGTCGAGGTCGAGCTCGGCGAACAGCTGCCGGCCGCGCTCGGTGGCCTCGGCGGTGCTCATGCCGTAGAGCCGGGCGTGGTCGACCACCTCCTCGCCCGCCCGCGCCTCCGGGGCCGTGGCGCCGCTCTGCGAGACGTAGCCGATGCGACGGCGCACCCCGACCGGGTCGGTCCGCAGGTCGCAGCCGGCCACCGTGGCCGTCCCCGCGGTGGGCTCGAGCAGCGTCGTCAGCATCCGCAGCGTCGTCGTCTTGCCCGCGCCGTTCGGCCCGAGGAAGCCGACGATCTCACCGGGCGCGACGTCGAGGTCGACCCCGACGACGGCGTGGACCTCCTGCTTCCGCTTGCGGAAGGTGCGGGCGAGACCGCGGGCGTGGATCACGCGCGACAGCATCCACCGGTCCACCGACGAGCTTCCACCGGTTTCGCCGAGGGCGTCACCTCCGGCCGGTCACCAGCGGGCGTCGGGCCCGTCGGAGCGCCGGCGCACCGCCGGGCGCTCGACGGTGTCGGTGCGCTCCGACGGCGGCGGCCACCGGTGCGGCTCCCCGTGGGCCCGGCGTCCGTCGGCGGACCACCCCTCGTCGTGCCAGCGCTCGTCGTCGTGCCAGCGCTCGTCCGCCCGGCCGTCGTCGGTCCGCCCGTCGTCCTCCCACGCGTCGTCCTCCCACGCGTCGTCCTCCCACGCGTCGTCCGCCACCCGGCGTCGTCCCCCCCGGACCCGCGCCGCGCGGCGGGGTCGCAGCGCCACTAGCGCCCACACCACCGGGACGAGCAGCACCGGCCACTGCACCCCCGGGTCGCCGAACCGGACGAGCGCCAGCACGAGGAGCAGGGCCAGCCAGCCCGCGGTCCAGAGTCCGAGGAACCGGGCCTGCGCCGGGGTGCGGGCGGCCACGGGTCAGGCGGCCGGGATCTCGGCGGCGATCCGCTGCGGGGTGAGCGGCTCGTCGAGCAGGCGGACGAAGCGGTCGGCGACCGGCTGCTCGACCGGGCGGGCGTCGAGCCAGCGGGTGAGCAGGTCGAACCCCTCCACGTAGGTGGAGATGTAGGCCCGCCACAGCGGGTCGGTCAGGAAGCGGATCTGCTGCCGGGCGCGCTCGGGGCTGACCAGAGCCCACCGCTGCAGGTACGCCGCCACCTCGTCGGCGTCGGCACCGCGGTCGTGCAGCAGCACCGCGGCGTCCTGCCGGACCCGGTTGAGCGGGGCGGCCGCGGCGGCGATCCGCTCGGCCAGCGCGCCGTCGAACCGCAGCCCGAGGTCACCGAGGATCTCCTCCGACCAGGCGCCCCAGCCCTCGCCGATCGCCGCCGGGACGCCGAGGTCGGCCAGCCCCTCGGCCATCAGGCACTCGGGGGTGTTGACCAGGAACACCGTGTGCTCGAGCCGGCCGGTCCGCTCGACCAGCCCCTGCTCCTTGCGGCAGTGCTCGGTGTGGTGCCCCGGGTACGACTCGTGCGCCACCAGGTGGGTGAGCTGGGAGAGCCGGTGCGGCAGGTCGGCGTTGATCGCGACCCGGGACCGGTAGCCGCCCTCGTAGTAGTTGAACCCCGACCAGGGCTTGTCGGTGACCACCTCGTACCGGACGGTCTCGACCTCGGGCAGCCCGTACCGCCCGCGCACCCGGTCGCGCAGCGCGCTCGACAGGGCGTGCACCGCAGCCTCGAGCCGGTCCGGCGGGCACTCCTCCCGGCGCCGGTGGGCGGCGTACCGGTCGGCCAGCGTGCCGTCGCCGGGGAGCAGGCGGTCCAGCTCCGCGTGGGCGGCGGCGTACTCGCCCTCGTCACCGAGCCCGACGTCGACCTGGAAGTAGGCCTGCACCTCCTCCACGAAGCCGACCGGCTCCCCGCTCATCTTCCGCGCGCTGCACTCCAGGCCGGTGAGCTGGCCGCGCAGGAAGTCGGCGCGGTCGGCGGGCAGCTCGGCGGCGTCGAGCTCGCGCAGCAGCTCCCGCGCGCGGTCGCGCAGCTGCCGCGGGGTGGGCGCCGGCTCGTCCAGCACCTGCGCCCGCACCCGCGGGTCCCCGGTGTAGGCGTCGACGAAGCCGGCCTCCACGCGGTCGAAGCGCAGGCCCAGCCGCACGTACTCCAGGGCGACGTCGAGGGCTCCCGCGGTCATGGCGGCCAGTCTCGCAGCCGCCGTCACCCGCCGAAGCGGCGGTGCCGGGCCGAGTAGTCGCGCAGCGCGCGCAGGAAGTCGACGCGGCGGAAGTCCGGCCAGTAGACGTCGGTGAAGTGGAACTCGGCGTTCGCCGTCTGCCACAGCAGGAAGCCCGACATGCGCTGCTCCCCGCTGGTGCGGATCACCAGGTCCGGGTCGGGCTGCCCGCGCGTGTAGAGGTGCTCGGCGATGTGCTCGACGTCGAGCACCTCCACCAGCTCCTCCAGGGAGGTGCCGCGGGTGGCGTGCTCGCTCAGCAGCGACCGGACGGCGTCGGCGATCTCCCGCCGCCCGCCGTAGCCGACCGCCAGGTTGACCGTCGCGCCCGGGCGGTCGCAGGTGTCGCGCTCGGCCTGCTCGAGGACGGCGACCGTGCGCTCCGGCAGGACCTCCCGGGCCCCCATGCTGCGGATCCGCCAACGCCGCCCCGGCCGCGCCAGGTCGACGGCGACGTCCTCGATGATCGCCAGCAGCGCGTCGAGCTCGGACGCGGGCCGGCGCAGGTTGTCGGTGGACAGCATGAAGAGGGTGACCACCTGCACCCCGGCGTCGTCGCACCAGCCCAGCAGGTCGGCGATCTTGGCCGCCCCGCGGCGGTGCCCGTGCGCCACGTCCTCCAGCCCGATGGCCCGCGCCCACCGCCGGTTGCCGTCCATGATCACGCCCACGTGCCGGGGCACGTCGGCCCCGACCAGCGCCCGCGCCAGCCGCCGCTCGTACACCTGGATGAGAGCGTCACGGACCCGTCGACGCACCCCCACGCCGGTCACCCTAAGCCCCCCGCCACCCATCGGCCGGGAGCGCTCCCGGCCGTGGCGCGGGGGCGGTGGCAGCAAGCTCACAGGCCGCCGCGGATGACGCCGCACCCCGCTCTCCGTAGCCTCGGAGCATGAGTGTCCCCCCCTCCGAACGCGACCCCGTCCGGGTGGAGGCCGACGGGGCGGTGCTGGAAGCGCCCGCCGAGCAGGCGGCGGCCACCGTCGCCGCGGAAGGGCAGCGGGTCGAGCAGGCCTGGGACGCCAGCCACTTCGCCGACCGCGACTGGGAGCACCCCGACACCCGCCCCCGGGCACGGGGGTGGATCCACCTGTTCTCCTTCTTCGGCGCGATCGTCGCCGGTGCGGTGCTCATCCCGCTGGCCTCCGTCCAGGGCGCCCGCGCCGGCTGGTCGGTGACGGTCTACTGCCTCACCATCTGCGGTCTCTTCGGCATCAGCGCGCTCTACCACCGGCGGCGCTGGTCACCCCGCGGCTGGAAGATCATGAAGCGGCTCGACCACTCGATGATCTTCCTGTTCATCGCCGGCACCTACACCCCGTTCGCCCTCCTCGCCGTCGACCAGCCCACCGGCTACTGGGTGCTCGCCGGCGTGTGGGCCGGGGCCCTGGCCGGCGTCACGCTCAAGCTGACCTGGCCGACCGCGCCGCGCTGGGTCGGCGTCCCGCTGTACATCGGGCTGGGCTGGGTGGCGGTCTTCGTGCTCACCGACATCCTGCACATCGCCGGGGTCGCCTCGATGGTGCTGCTGGCCGTCGGTGGCGCGCTCTACACCCTGGGCGGGATCGCCTACGGCATCAAGAAGCCGAACCCGTGGCCGGGCACGTTCGGCTACCACGAGGTCTTCCACGCGATGACCGTCGTCGCGGCCATCTGCCACTACATCGCGGTGTACTTCGCGGTGTACTCGAGTCCTTTTGCCTGACTCCGTCAGACAACCGCGGCCAGCATCCGTCCCCGGCTTGCGCTGAGCTCTTGTCGTCCGTCCTCGGGGGACCCCCCGGGCCCCGCTCGCCCGGACCGGCTGACGCCGGCCGCGGTCAGGAGAACGGTGCGCGCTGGTCCATGCGCACGGAGGCCCGGCCGGCGGTGCGCCAGAGCCTCGCCACGAGGTCGCGGTCCTCGTCGGAGACGAGGTTGCCCATGACCCGCAGGGCGACGGTCATGAGCGGGCGGGAGCGCATGCCGACCGGGCCGGCCAGGGGCAGGAAGCGGGGCACGGTGAGCAGCCCGGCCAGGCGCCGTGCGATGGAGAACGCCTCGCCGTAGTGCCGCCGCAGCGTCGCCGGCCAGGCCGCGGTCCAGTCGTCCTCGGCGAGCAGCCCGGCGAGAGTCCGGCCGGTCTCCAGCCCGTAGTCGATCCCCTCGCCGTTGAGCGGGTTGACGCAGCCGGCCGCGTCACCGACCAGGGCCCAGTTCCGGCCCGCGACGCCGGACACCGCCCCGCCCATCGGCAGCAGCGCCGAGGTCACGTCCCGGACCGGGCCGTCCAGCCGCCACTCCGCGCGCCGGGTCTCCGCGTAGAACTCCAGCAGCGCCTTGAGCTGCACCCCGGCCGGCCGGCGGGCGGTCGCCAGCGTGCCCACGCCCAGGTTGACCTCGCCCGCCTCCCGGCCCAGCGGGAACACCCAGCCGTAACCCGAGAGCAGCTCCCCCTCGGTGCCGCGCAGCTCCAGGTGCGAGCTGATCCACTCGTCGTCGCTGCGACCCGAGCGCACGTAGCTGCGCGCCGCCACGCCGTAGGCGGTGTCGCGGTGCCACTCCCGGCCCAGCAGCCGGCCCAGCGGCGAACGGACGCCGTCGGCCACGACCAGCCGCCGGCAGCCGATCGTGCGCGTCGCGCCGTCGGCGTCCTCGAACACCACCGCGCGCACGCGGTCGCCGTCGCGCTCGACGTCCACGGCCCGGGCGCCGTCGACCGGGACCGCCCCCGCGTCGACCGCCACCTGCCGGATGCGGGCGTCCAGCTCCGTGCGGGGCACGGCGCTGCCGTGGTCGGGGTACGCCCCACCCGGCCACGGCAGCTGCCACTCCCGGCCGAACCCGGCGGCGCGCAGGCCGCGGTTCCGCGTCCTGGACCGCGCCCACTCCCCCAGGCCCAGCCGGTCCAGCTCGGCGATGGCCCGCGGCGTCAGCCCGTCACCGCAGGTCTTGTCCCGCGGGAAGACGGCGGCGTCGGCGAGGACGACGTCGGAACCGGCCCGGGCCGCCCACGCGGCGGCCGCGGCCCCGGCCGGGCCGGCACCCACCACGAGGACGTCGGTGGCTGCGGGGCGGGCGGCGCTGGTCGGCACGCCGCCCAGTGTCCCCGAGGCCCCGGACGGGTGTGCGGGGCCTCGGGGGGAGGGGTCCCGCTGCTACTGCGGGCCCCGGCCGCGGACCTCCTCGACCGACGCCATGGCCTCGCGCAGCTCGGTCAGCCAGTCGTCGGCGTGCCGGCCCACCAGGCGCACCGCCCAGACCAGCGCCTCCGACCGGGAGCGGGCCACCCCGGCGTCCACGAGCGTGTCGAGCACCAGCCGCTCGGGCTGGCGGAGGCGCGTCATCACCGGCACCGACGCGTGGGTGAAGAGCCGGCGGGTCTCCCCGCAGGCCGCGCCCCAGGCCACCGAGCGGCCGTAGCGCTCCTGCGCGGCGTCGGCGATGGCCATCCGGCGACCCCGCGTCTCCTCGCGGAACCGCTCGATCCGGCCGGCCCGGGCTGCATCGGCGTCACCCTCACCGGCCGACGGCTCCGCCAGGGTGCCGACGACGGTGATCTCGTCGCGGTCGATGGTGAGCTCGACGGGGCCGGTGAACCAGTCGTCGGGCAGCCGCCCGGCGAACCAGCCGGCGACCTCCGCCCGGTCGACGGGGGGTGCGACATCCTGCCCCCGTCCCCGCGGCCCGCGTCCGCGGCCCCGGCCGAACCCTGGCCCCAGGGGCATGTCGGCGAAACGATGTCCGTGCATGGCGACCTCCCGGTTCGCTCTGATTACACGGTTGCAGCGTAAGCACGGAACAACGCTCGCGGCGACGGTCGGAGTTGCGCCGAGAGCGGACGAACGCGACGCACGTCGCGGAAGTCTCCCGAGGAAAGACTGGATTCGTTCCAGAGAAGGCGTCAGGATGTCCCCGTGCCCGACTCCGTGGAACTCGGCCGCGAGCTGCGCGCCGTGGGCCTGCGCGTCACCCGCCCGCGACTGGCGGTGCTGGACGCCGTCCACGCGCACCCGCACCTGGATACCGATGCCCTGATCGCCGCCGCCCGCGAGCGGCTGGGCGCCGTCTCCCACCAGGCGGTCTACGACGTCCTGCGGGCCCTCACCGACACCGGCCTCGTGCGGCGGATCCAGCCACAGGGGTCGGCCGCCCGGTACGAGGCCCGCGTGGGCGACAACCACCACCACCTGGTCTGCCGCGACTGCGGCGCCATCGTCGACGTCGACTGCTCGGTCGGCGCCGCTCCCTGCCTCACCCCGTCCGACGACGCCGGCTTCGTGGTCGACGAGGCCGAGGTCGTCTTCTGGGGCCGCTGCCCCGCCTGCGCCACCGCCCGACCCGCTGACCGATCCGCCCATCCCGAGGAAGGCACACCGTGAAGGACGAGACCAACAAGGTCGTCACCGACAGCACCAGCGAGAGCGAGAACCCGGCGATCCCGTCGCCGACGCAGGTCACCAACCGCCGTCCCCAGAGCAACCGGGACTGGTGGCCCAACCAGGTCGACCTGTCGGTGCTGAACAAGCCCTCGAAGGACTCCGACCCCCTCGGCGACTTCGACTACAAGGCCGCGGTCGCCGCGCTGGACGTCGAGGCGGTCAAGCGCGACGTCGTCGAGGTCATGCGCACCTCGCAGGACTGGTGGCCGGCCGACTGGGGCCACTACGGGCCGCTGTTCATCCGCATGTCGTGGCACGCCGCCGGCACCTACCGCATCGCCGACGGGCGCGGCGGCGGCGGCCAGGGCGCCCAGCGCTTCGCCCCGCTGAACAGCTGGCCGGACAACGCCAACCTGGACAAGGCCCGCCGGCTGCTGCTGCCGGTCAAGCAGAAGTACGGCCGCGCCCTCTCCTGGGCCGACCTGCTGGTGCTGGCCGGCAACGTCGCGCACGACGACATGGGCCTGCAGACCTTCGGCTTCGCCTTCGGGCGCGAGGACACCTGGCAGCCCGAGGAGGTCTTCTGGGGGCCCGAGGACACCTGGCTCGGCGACGAGCGCTACGCCGACGACGCGCCGCTGGACCTCGACGAGGGCCACCTCGCCGCCGTCACCATGGGCCTGATCTACGTCAACCCGGAGGGCCCGAAGGGCCAGCCCGACCCGGTCGCCTCCGCGCACGACATCCGCGTCACCTTCAGCCGCATGGGGATGACCGACGAGGAGACCGTCGCCCTCATCGCCGGCGGCCACACCTTCGGCAAGACGCACGGCGCCGGCAACCCGGAGCTCGTCGGCCCCGAGCCCGAGGGCTGCCCGGTGCACGGGAACGGCCTCGGCTGGATCAACCAGCACGGCACCGGCAAGGGCGCCGACACGATCACCAGCGGCCTCGAGGGCGCCTGGACGCCGACGCCGACCACCTGGGACAACACCTACTTCGAGATGCTGTTCAGCTACGAGTGGGAGCTCACCGAGAGCCCCGCCGGCGCCAAGCAGTGGAAGCCGTCGAACCCCGAGGCGCAGGAGCTCGTCCCCGACGCGCACATCGAGGGCAAGAAGAACCCGCCGATGATGGCCACCACCGACCTGGCCCTCATCAAGGACCCGGGCTTCCGCGAGATCTCCCGGCGGTTCTACGAGGACCCCGAGTACTTCGCCGACCAGTACGCCCGCGCCTGGTTCAAGCTGCTGCACCGCGACATGGGCCCGAAGAGCCGCTACGTCGGCCCGGACGTCCCGGCCGAGGACCTCATCTGGCAGGACCCGGTGCCCGCCGTCGACCACGAGCTCGTGGGTGAGGCGGAGATCGCCGACCTCAAGCAGCGGCTGCTCTCCTCCGGCCTCACCGTGCCGCAGCTGGTGCACACCGCCTGGTCGGCCGCCGCGTCCTACCGCGGCACCGACAAGCGCGGCGGGGCCAACGGCGCCCGGCTGCGGCTGGAGCCGCAGATCAGCTGGGCGGTCAACGCGGGTGTCCAGGACGTGCTGCCGGTGCTGGAGCAGGTCAAGGAGTCGTTCGAGTCCGAGACCGGCAAGAAGGTCTCCCTGGCCGACCTCATCGTCCTCGGCGGCTCGGCCGCGGTGGAGAAGGCGGCGGCGGACGCCGGCGTGCAGGTGACCGTGCCGTTCCACCCGGGCCGCACGGACGCCTCGCAGGAGCAGACCGACGTCGACAACTTCCGCTGGCTGGAGCCGCGGGCCGACGGCTTCCGCAACTGGATCGCACCGGGCAGCAAGCTGCAGCCGGAGACGCTGCTCGTCGACCGGGCCTACATGCTCGAGCTCACGGCCAAGGAGATGACGCTGCTGGTCGGCGGGCTGCGCGTGCTGGGCGCCACCACCGGCGGTGTGCAGCACGGCGTCTTCACCGACCGGCCGGGGGTCCTCTCCCAGGACTTCTTCCGGAACCTGCTCGACCTGGGCATCCAGTGGCGCACCTCGGCGGACGCCGAGGACGTCTACGAGGGCCTGGACGCCGACGGCACCGTCGTCCGCACGGCCACCGCGGCCGACCTGGTGTTCAACTCCAACTCGATCCTGCGCGGGATCGTGGAGGTGTACTCGGCCGACGACGCGAAGGAGAAGTTCGTCCAGGACTTCGTCGCCGCGTGGGTGAAGGTCATGGAGCTCGACCGCTTCGACCTGCACGCCTGATCCGCTCCGCAGACGCCCCGGCCCGCCTCGTGCGGGCCGGGGCGTCCGCGCGTACGGGTCAGGGCGCCTCGTAGACCTCGATCTCGGCGGCGCCGGTGTTGCCGCCGGTGGTGGTCTCCGCGTCGATCCGCAGGATGCGGCCGGTGACGGCGTCGTCGAGGACCACGGTCCCTCCCGCCCCGAACGGCCCGTAGGTCGGCCCGCCGTCGACGGTGACGGTGAACGTCTCGACGACGGCGGTGCCATCGCCCATCGACCGGCTGCGCAGGGCCAGCCCCACGACGTCGACGGCCCGCCCGAGGTCGAGGGTGATCGACGCGTCGTCGCCGTCGCCGTCGCTGGACCACTCCGTGGCGGGATCGCCGTCCACGGCGTTGCCCGCGGCGAAGGCCCCGGAGAACTCGGAGCTGACGTCGGCGACCGCGGCACCGAGCGCAGCGTTCTCCCCCGGCGGCTCGGGGACCTCCGCGTCCGGCGTCCGGAAGCTCATCAGCTCGCTGCGGTAGAGCCGGCCGTCGGCGCCGGAGCCCTGCACCCGGTAGAAGTACTCGGTGCCGGGCTGGAGCCCCCGCATCACCGCACGGTGCTCCGCATGGGCGCCACCGCCCATGTCGGAATCCGTGGCGATCCCCTCGCCGAGGGACTCGTCGCGACCGAACACGACCGCGCAGGCCATGTCGATCCCGGTGGTGACCTGCAGCGTCGCCGACGTCCCCGACGGGTCGGGCAGCACGACCGGCGCCTCGGCGAAGACCTGCTCCGCCGGGAGCACCGCCGGCCCGCCGGACGCCGGCTCACCGCCGCACCCGGCCAGGACGACGACGGCGAGCGGCGCCGGCAGCAGCCTGCGGACGACGGGGGTCACGCCCCCGTCAACGGCCCGGCCGGGGAACGCGTTCCGGCGCGCGGGCCCGCCGGGTCAGCTCCGGTCGCCCTCGTCGCGGCGCGGGGCCTCGATGGCCAGCGGCGCCCGCCGCAGGGTGTCCAGCAGCTCCTGACCCGGCTCGCGGTCCTCCTCGAGGCCGGCCGGCGAGTCCGGGACGACGACCCGCGGCTCGCGGTCGTCCGCGTCGAAGCTCCGCGGCAGCCGCTTCAGGTGGCCGCTCATCGACTTGACCAGGAGGGCGCTGGCGACGAGCAGCAGCACGAGCAGCAGCAGCCCGAACGGGCCGGACTTGCCGACGTCCTGCGGCGCCTGCTGCTGGGCGAGGACGAGCAGGTCCAGGGCGGTGGTGGTGGTCATCGGGCGGTCACCTCGCTGCGGATGCCGGTGAACAGGTCGTCCTCGGGGGTGGGCGTGCCGACCAGCGAGCGGGCCAGCTCGTAGTCCTCGGTGGGCCACACCTGCTGCTGGGTCTCCACCGGGCAGGCGAACCAGCGACCCTCGGGATCGATCTGGGTGGCGTGCGCGATCAGCGCCGCGTCGCGGACGGGGAAGTACTCGGCGCACGGGACGCGGGTGGTGACCCGGTGGGAGATGTCGTGCGCCGGGTCCCAGTTGGCCAGCCACTCGGCGTACGGGGACTCCGCACCGGTCGCGAGGATCGCCTCGTGCAGCGCCTTCGTACGCGGGAGCGTGAAGCTCATGTGGTAGTAGAGCTTGCTGACCTGCCACGGCTCGCCGAGCTCGGGGTACCGGTCGGGGTCGCCGGCCGCCTCGAAGGCGTGCACCGAGATCTCGTGGGTCTTGATGTGGTCCGGGTGCGGGTAGCCGCCGCGCTCGTCGTAGGTGGTCATCACCTGCGGCTTGAACCGGCGGATGAGCGCCACCAGGGGCGCCGCGGCCTCCTCGACCGGCACCAGGGCGAAGCACCCGTCGGGCAGCGGGGGCAGCGGGTCGCCCTCCGGCAGGCCCGAGTCGACGAAGCCCAGGAACTCCTGCTCGATCCCGAGGATCTCGCGGGCGCGCGCCATCTCCTCGACCCGGATCTGCGGGAGCCGCTCCCACACCTCGGGCCGGTCCATCGCCGGGTTGAGCACCGAGCCGCGCTCGCCCCCGGTGGCGGTGGCCACCAGGACGCGGGCACCCTCGGCCACGTACTTCGCCATCGTGGCGGCGCCCTTGCTCGACTCGTCGTCCGGATGGGCGTGCACGGCGAGCAGGCGCAACTGGTCGGGATCGGTCACGCGCACAGTGTCCCTCGCCGGGCGGCGGTGGTGGCGGACGCCCACCCGGGCGTCGCCGGAGACCCGCAGGTCAGCCACCCGTCCGGGCGGAACGTGTCGTCCGTCACGCACCGGCGGGCTACCGTGCCACCACCGGCGAGGGCCGTCGCAGCGGTGCGGCAGGCCCCGCCGCGGTGTTAGCTTGGCCGTTCGACCGACGGCCGCTCCCGCACGGGGGGCGGCCTCCCGAGTTTTCAGGAGTACCCCACGTGTCCACCCCCACTGACGAGCAGGACCAGGGCATCTGGCTCACCCAGGAGGCCCACGACCGGCTGAAGGCCGAGCTCGACCAGCTGGTGGCGAACCGCCCGGCGATGGCCGCCGAGATCAACGCCCGCCGCGAGGAGGGCGACCTCAAGGAGAACGGCGGCTACCACGCCGCCAAGGAGGAGCAGGGCAAGCAGGAGGGCCGGATCCGCCAGCTCACCGACCTGCTGCGCAAGGCCAGCGTCGGCGACGCCCCGAAGACGGCCACGGACGCCGCCCTCGGCACGGTCATCACCATCCGGTTCGCCGGGGACGACGACACCGAGAAGTTCCTGCTCGGGTCGCGGGAGATCGCGGGCACCACGGAGCTCACGGTCTACTCCCCCGAGTCGGCGCTCGGCTCGGCGATCATGGGCGCGGCGCCCGGCACCTCGGTCACCTACCAGGCCCCGAACGGCAAGGACATCACCGTCGAGGTCGTCGCGGTCGAGCCGTTCGTCCCCTGACCGGCACGTGAGCGCGCCGCGCGCCCGCTCCCGGCGGGCGGAGAACACCGGCTTCCCCTGCGTGCACTGCACGGCACCGGTGCCGGCCAACACCGACGGCCACTACCGCAACCACTGCCCGTACTGCCTGTGGTCGCTGCACGTCGACGAGTTGCCCGGTGACCGGGCCAGCCGGTGCCGGCAGCCCATGGAGCCGATCGGGCTGGTCGAGAAGTCGGGCAAGGGCTGGCAGGTGGTCCACCGCTGCACCGCGTGCGGCCACCGCCAGCCCAACCGGCTGGTCCGCGACGGCGACGCCCCCGACGACCTGGACCTGGTGCTCTCGCTCCCCTGGCTCTGACCGCCCGCCGCTCAGCCCCGGATCACCGGATCGGTGACGCCGTCGCGGCAGGCCAGTCCCTCGACGTCCCACCCGGCCCGCGTGGCACCGGCCCGGTACGCCGCCTCGAAGAAGGCCAGGACCGCCGCCTTCGGGTCGGCGGCCGAGCGTGCCGCGTCGTACGGCAGGACGGCCAGGTGGCTGCCGCGGCGTTCCAGCCAGTACCCGCCGGAGGGCAGCTCGGCCTCGGCCAGCCCCGCGGGCTCCGGGGCCGTGTAGGAGTAGAAGGCCGGATCCGGGAATGACTCGTCCCCGAACCAGAACCCGGAGCTGACGACCTCCCGGGAGTACGCCTCCCGGGTCACCGGGTCGGTGCCCTCGGCCGGTGGGACGACGCGGTCGGAGAACCGCGTCACCGCCAGGTCGAAGGTGTGCCAGAAGTGGTGCACCGGGCTCGTCTTGCCGGAGAACCGGCCGGCGAACTCCTCGAGGACGACGTTCACCTGGCTGAGGACCTGCCAGTACCGGGTCACCGCCGCGGTGTCGTAGCTCGCGTGCTCGGTGTCCTCGGCGAACGGCCGGTCGGCGTCCGGCAGGTCGAACGGGCGGGCCCCGGCGATGTCGATCCCGTGCAGCCCGGCGGCGGCCAGGGCGTGCTGGAGCTCGCGGTGGAACGACGCCACCGACCGCCCGGCCATGCCGAAGGACGCCCGGCGCCCCTCGACCGTGCTGATCTCGACGCGGTGGTCGACCAGGTCGAGGTCGACGGCGAAGGTGGGGTCCAGCCCCATCGGCCGGGTGGTGATGCCGCGGCCGGTGAGGTGGAAGGGCACGTTCCACCAGTGGTTGCGCCGGGGGCTCCCCAGCAACCGCACCCGGCCGACCACCTGGGCGAACCGGTGCACCGTCGCCAGGGTGTCCGACCACCCCGCGTACGGGATCGGGGGGAAGAGCTCCATCGCGGCACACCTCCACGGGACGGTCGCCGGCGGCAGCAGTGTCGCGCATGCCGGTGCCGTTGACGAGGTCGCGGCTCCCGCCCCGCGCCGCCGCGCCGGAGGGCCGGATCCACCTGCGGCGCCGCGGCGGCGTCAGCCGACCGGCGCCAGCCCGCGCCTCCGCAGCAGCGGCACCGGGTCGGCGTCGCGGCCACGGACGGCGCGGAAGGCCTCCAGCGGGTCGACCGATCCGCCGACGGCGAGCAGCCGCTCCCGGAAGGCGTCCCCGTTCTCGCGGCGCAGCCCGCCGTTCTCCTTGAACCACTCCACCGTGTCGGCGTCGAGCACCTCCGACCAGATGTAGGAGTAGTACCCGGCCGAGTAGCCCCCGGCGAAGACGTGCTGGAAGTAGGTCGTCCGGTAGCGCGGCGGCACGAGCTCGGACGCCACGCCGGCCCCGGCGAGGGCCGCCCGCTCGAACTCGACGGGGTCCCCCACCTCGGTCTCCGGGGTCAGCCGGTGCCAGGCCTGGTCGAGCAGGGTGGCGGCCAGGTACTCGAGCGTGCCGAAGCCCTCGCCCCACAACCGGGCGGCGTCGATGGCCTGCACGACCGAGGCCGGCAGCGGCTCCCCGGTGTCGGCGTGGCGGGCGTAGTGCGCGAGCACCTCGGGCCAGAGCGCCCACATCTCGTTGACCTGGCTCGGGAACTCGACGAAGTCGCGCGGCACGGCGGTGCCCGCGAAGCGGGGGTAGGTGACCGCCGAGCTCAGCCCGTGCAGCGCGTGGCCGAACTCGTGGAAGAGGGTGGTCACCTCGTCGAGGGTGAGCAGCGTGGGCCGGCCGGCCGGTGCGCGGGTGACGTTGAGGTTGTTGACGACGACCGGCCGGGTGCCCAGCAGCCGGGACTGGCGCACGAAGGAGCTCATCCACGCGCCGCCGCGCTTGCCCTCCCGGGCGAAGAAGTCCCCGAGGTAGAGCCCGACCTCCGCGCCGTCGGCATCGGCGACCTCCCAGACCCGGACGTCGGGGTGGTAGCCGGCGAGGTCGGGCCGCGGGGTGAAGCGGAACCCGTAGAGCAGCCCGGCCGCCCGGAACACGCCGTCGACCAGCACCCGGTCCAGCTCGAACCACGACCGCAGCGCCGTGGTGTCGACGGCGTACCGCTCGGCGCGCACCCGCTCGCTGTAGAAGGCCCAGTCCCACGCCGCGAGCTCGACGCCGTCGCGGGCGGCCACCTCGCGCAGCGCCTCCGCCTCGGCCTCGGCGTTGGCCACCGAGGCCGGCACCATCGCGTGCAGCATCGCGTCGACGGCGGCGGTCGTGCGCGCGGTGGAGTCGGCCAGCACGAGGTCGGCGTGGGTTGCGAAGCCCAGCAGGCGGGCCCGCTCGGCCCGCAGCCGGGCGATGCGCTCGGCGACGGGCCGGTTGTCGTGCTCGCCCGCGGACGCCCGGCCCACCGAGGCCTCGAACACCCGGCGGCGCAGCTCCCGGCCGCGGAGCTTGGCCAGCACCGGCTGGCCGGTGGGCAGCACGAGGGTGAGCAGGTACCCCTCGAGCCCGCGGTCGGTGGCCGCACGGGCCGCGGCGGCCACCTCCTCCTCGTCCAGCCCGTCGAGCTCCGCGGCGTCGGCCACCCGCACCGCCGCGGCCTCGGTGGCCAGCTGCAGGTTCTGCCCGAACGTCGTCGACAGCTCGGAGAGCTGCTGGTTGAGCTCGCCGAGGCGAGCTCGCCCCGCGCCGTCGAGGCGGGCGCCGGCGAGCACGAAGTCGAGGTGGTACCGCTCCACCAGCCGCGCCTGCTCCGCGTCGAGGCCGGCGGTCTCCCGGGCGGCGTGCACGGCGTCGATGCGGGCGAACAGCGCCGGGTCCAGCCGGAGGGCGTCGTCGTGGGCCGCGGCCAGCGGTGCGATCTCCCGCTCGATCTCCCGCAGTCGCGGCGTGGCGACCGACGACGACAGGTTGCCGAACACCGACCAGGCGCGGTCCAGGAGCGCACCGGACCGCTCCAGGGCGACGATGGTGTTCTCGAAGGCCGGTTCCTCGGCGCAGGCCAGCAGCGCGTCCACCTCCCGGCGCTGGTCGGCCATCCCCGCCAGCAGCGCCTCCCGGCAGTGCTCGAGGGTGATCTCGGCGAACGGGGGGAGCCGGAACGGCAGCTCGGAGGTGGTGGCCAGCGGGTTGTCGGCGGGGAGTGCCTCAGCGGTGCTCATCGCGTGCCATTAGACAGCGGCCGTCAGCGACCGGCCGTCCGCCGGTACTGCCGGACCGACAGCGGCACGAAGATCGCCAGGAACACGGCCACCCAGATGAAGACGTAGAGCACCGGGTTCTGCAGCGCCCACCCCTGCGGCTCGGGGGCCCCGGGCACGACGTTGCCGAACAGCTCGCGGGCACCCTGGACCACCGCGGAGACCGGGTTCCACTCCGCGAACGTCTTGAGGACCGACGGGAAGTTGTCGATCGGCACGAAGGTGTTCGCGATGAAGGTGATCGGGAAGATCACGATGAAGCTCGCGTTGTTGACGACCTCCGGCGTGCGCACGAGCAGCCCGACCAGGGCCATGACCCAGGACATGGCGTAGGCGAAGGTCAGGAGCAGGAGCACCCCGAGCACCGCCTCGCCGACGGAGGTGTTGACCCGCCAGCCGACGAGCAGACCGGTGATCATCATGACCCCGATGGTCAGCACGTTGAGCAGGAGATCGGCGACCGTCCGCCCGACCAGCACCGCCGAACGGGCCATGGGGAGCGACCGGAACCGGTCGATCAGGCCCTTCTGGAGGTCCTCGGCCAGGCTGGCGCCGGTGATCGTGCTGCCGAAGACCACCGTCTGGGCGAAGATCCCCGGCAGGAGGAACTCGGCGTAGCTGAGGCCGCCGGGCACGGGGATCGCGCTGCCGAAGACGTAGCGGAACAGCAGCACGAACATGATCGGCGAGAGCGTCGCGAAGACGATCAGGTCGGGCACCCGCTTCACCTTGATGAGGTTGCGGCGGGTGATGGTGAGGCTGTCGGAGACGGCCATGGCCAGCGTGGTCACCGGGATCCTCCTGCAGCGGGCACCGGGTCGGTGGCGGTCTCATCGGCGGCTGGGACGTCCTCGGCCGCGTGGCCGGTCAGGGTCAGGAAGACGTCGTCCAGGTCGGGACGGCGGAGCCCGACGTCGAGGACCTCCACCCCGCTGCCCTCCAGCCGGCGCAGCGCCTCGGCCAGCACCTCGGTGCCGCCGCGCACCGGCAGGCTCAGCCGGCGGCTCTGCTCGTCCGAGCGCGGCTGGTCGACGGCCAGCGGGCGCAGCCGCTCGCCGGCCTCGACCAGGTCGACCGCCCGGGCCAGCGTGAACTCCAGCCGCTGACCGCCCACCTGGGCCTTGAGCTCGTCACCGGTGCCGCGGGCGATGACCCGGCCGCGGTCGATGACGACCATCCGGTCGGCCAGCCGGTCGGCCTCCTCGAGGTACTGGGTGGTGAGCAGGATCGTGGTCCCGCCGTCCGCGAGCTCGGCGATGAACTCCCACATGGCCAGGCGGCTGCGCGGGTCCAGCCCCGTCGTCGGCTCGTCGAGGAAGAGCACCCGGGGCCGGTTGATCAGCGAGGCGGCGATGTCCAGCCGCCGCCGCATGCCCCCGGAGTACGTCTTCGCCGGCCGGCCGGCCGCGTCGGTGAGGTCGAACCGCTCGAGCAGCTCCCCCGCCCGGGCACGGGCCTCGGCCCTGGGCAGGTGGTAGAGGCGGCCCACCATCTCGAGGTTCTCGAACCCGGTGAGGTACTCGTCCACGGCGGCGTACTGGCCGGTGAGGCCGATCGACGCGCGCACGTCGTCGGCGTCGCGCACGACGTCGAGGCCGACCACCTCCGCCCGCCCCTCGTCGGCGAGGAGCAAGGTGGTGAGGATCCGCACCACCGTCGTCTTCCCCGCGCCGTTCGGGCCGAGCAGCCCGAGCACCGAGCCCTCGGCGACCGTCAGGTCCACACCGTCGAGCGCTGTCGTCGCTCCGTAGCGCTTGACCAGCCCCTCGACCACGATGGCGTCCGTCATGCCCCGGACCCTAGGCCCGCCTGCCGACAGTCTCCGCTGCTTTTCCCGATCGCGTCCACGCGCACTCCCCTCCGCCTGCGTCCCGCCAGGTGCGGGACGCAGACCCAGGACCGGCGGGCGCCGCGCGGCTCGTCGGTGGGTCGGGGAGCTACTCCGGGGTGACGGCGTAGCCGGCGTCGCGCATCGCCCCGATGACCTCGCCGGCGTGCGCGGGCCCGCGCGTCTCCAGGACGACGAAGACCTCCACCTCGCCGATGCCCAGCCGGGTCGCCGTCCGCTCGTGCTCGACCTCCAGCACGTTGGCGCCCACCGCGGCCAGCTCGGTGAGCAGGGCGGCCAGCGAGCCCGGGCGGTCGGGGATGCGCAGCCGCAGCGAGAGGTAGCGGCCGGCCGCGGCCATGCCGTGCTGCACGACCTTGAGCAGCAGCACCGGGTCGATGTTGCCGCCGGAGACGACGGCCACCAGGGGCGGCTCGAACGCGCGCGGGTCGGCCAGGACGGCGGCGACCGCGGCCACCCCCGCCGGCTCGACGACCATCTTGGCGCGCTCCAGGCAGAACAGCAGGGCGCGGGAGAGGTCCTCCTCGCTCACCGTGCGCACCTCGTCGACCAGCCCCCGGACGTGCGCGAAGGTCAGGTCGCCCGGCGCGGGGACGGCGATGCCGTCGGCCATCGTGGACATGCTCTGCAGGGCGACCGGCCGGCCGGCGGCCAGCGAGCCGGGCAGGGCGGCGGCCTCCTCGGCCTGCACACCGACCACGCGGACGTCGGGGCGGCGCTCCTTGACCGCCGCCGCGATGCCGGAGACCAGGCCGCCCCCGCCGGCGCAGACCAGGACCGTCGCGACCTCCGGGCACTGCTCGAGCACCTCCAGCCCGACGGTGCCCTGCCCCGCGATGACGTCGGGGTGGTCGAAGGGGTGGATGAACACCGACCCGGTCCGCTCGGCGTGCTCGGCGGCGGCGCGCAGCGGCTCGGCGAGCGACTGCCCGCACATCTCGACGCGCGCCCCGTAGGCCTGCGTCGCCGCCACCTTCGGCAGCGGCGCGGTCTCGGGCATGTAGACCGTCGCCTCCGCGCCGAGCAGCCGGGCGGCGAGCGCGACCCCCTGGGCGTGGTTGCCCGCGCTGGCGGCGACGACGCCGCGCGCCCGCTCCTCGTCGGTCAGCCGCGCGATCCGGGTGTAGGCGCCGCGGATCTTGAACGAGCCGGTGCGCTGGAGGTTCTCGCACTTGAGCCACACCGGGCCGCCGACGCGGTCGGCCAGCCCGCGCGAGTGCTCCAGCGGGGTGCGGCGGACGACACCGGCGAGCAGCTCGGCCGCCGCGGCGACGTCGGCACCGGTGACCAGGGGGACCGACATGTCGGAGATCATCGCAGCGCCGAGGGTCCTGCGACGCCGACCTCACCGGGCCTGTCGCGCCGAGTGGGCCCGGAGCGCAGCCGGGGCACGGAAACCGGTCGCGGTGCCGTCCGGAGGCCGACAGGCAGCACAGTCGTCGTACCGTGGCTGAGGTGACGGACACCCCCGCACCGGCAACCCCCTCCCC
>NZ_SSXB01000062.1:0-23661 GCF_021698995.1 Blastococcus sp. KM273129
GCGGGGGGGCGGGTCAGCGGTTGCGGGTGTCCGTCCCGGGGGTGTTGCCACCCAGCACGCCGGGTCGGCCCACCTCGTCGACCGACGACGGGTCGGAGCTGACCTGGTCGCCGGCGTCGTGCCCGAAGGTGCTGCCGGCGGCCGGGTGCGCGCCCTCGCGGAGCAGCGCCGCCTTCATGTCCGCCGGGGCCAGCGCCCGTGCCACGTGCCAGGCGACGACCGCGACGATCGAGCCGAGCGCGATGCCGGTGAGGGAGAAGTCCTCGGAGAAGTTGAGGGTCACGTTGCCGATGCCGATGATGATCCCGGCGGCCAGCGGCACCAGGTTGATCGGGTTGGCGAAGTCGACCCGGTTCTCCTTCCAGATCTTCGCGCCCAGCAGGCCGATCATGCCGTAGAGGACGACCGTGATCCCGCCGAGGACGCCACCCGGGACGATGTTGATGAGCGCGCCGAACTTGGGGATCAGGCCGAGCAGGATCGCCACGAGCGCGGCCACGTAGTACGCCGCCGTCGAGTAGACCCGCGTGGCGGCCATGACGCCGATGTTCTCGGCGTAGGTGGTGGTGGGGGAGCCGCCGACCGACGTGGCGACCATGGTGGCGAAGCCGTCGGCCCCGACCGCCCGGCCCATGTACGGGTCGAGGTCGCGCTTGGTCATCTCCGCGACCGCCTTCACGTGGCCGGCGTTCTCCGCCACCAGGGCGATCACCGCGGGGATCACCAGCAGGCTGAAGTTCAGCGAGAAGGACGGGGCGGTGAAGTCGGGCAGGCCGAACCAGTCGGCGTCGGCGACCGAGTCGAAGTTGATCCGGTCGCGGGTGCTCTCCACGCCCGTGCCGTCCGGCGAGGTGATCGGGCCGGCCGTGACGTCCAGCAGCACCGACAGCAGGTAGCCGAAGACGAGGCCGAGCAGGATCGAGATGCGGGCGAGGAAGCCGCGCAGCGCCAGCGAGGCGATGATCACGAAGGCCATCGTGGCCAGGGCGACCCACTGGTCCTGCGGCCAGTACACGCCGGCGGCGACCGGGGCCAGGTTGAAGCCGATCAGCATGACCACCGCGCCGGTCACGGCGGGCGGCAGCACCTTGTTGATCAGGCCGAGCCCGGCGAAGTGGATGAGCACACCGACGAGCGCCAGGACGGCACCGGCGACGAACAGCGCGCCGACGACGTCGCTCGAGTCGCCGCCGTTCGCCCGGATCGCGGCGACGCCGCCGACGAAGGCGGCGCTGGTGCCCAGGTAGCTCGGTACCCGGTTCTTCACGATCAGCAGGAAGATGATCGTGGCGACGCCGCTCATCATGATGGCGAGGTTGGGGTCCAGGCCCATGATGATCGGGAAGACGAAGGTCGCCCCGAACATCGCGACGACGTGCTGCGCGCCGATCCCGACGGTGCGCGGCCAGGAGAGGCGTTCGTCAGGGGCGACGGCCTCTCCCAGTGGGGGCGTCTTACCGTCCCCGTAGAGCTTCCAGCCGAACGACATTGAGTGCCTCCTCGACGTGCACTTCCGATGCGGTCCGGTGCTGGTCGACAGGGGTGTGCCCGCACCGGAGGGCGCCAATGTGGCACGGCTCGCACCCTGGCGGAAGTACCTCAGTGCTAAATCGTTGTTGCAACGAGATGCCGATACTTCACCGCTGAGAGATCTGTGGGTACGGTGCCGAGGATGAGCCCCTCAGCCCCCTCCGGTGGAGACGCCGCGGTCTCGGTGCAGCTGCGATCCGGCGTCTACGCCGACTCGGTCAAGCTGATGCAGGTGAGCCGCCGGATCGGTGCCCGGGAGGGCGTCTCCGCCGTCCTCGTCGCCATGGCCACCCCGCTGAACCTCGAGCTCGCGGCGAACATGGGCCTCGCGCCCGAGGAGCCGACGAGCCCCGAGCAGCTGCTGATCGCCGTCCGCGCGGCCGACGAGGGGGCGCTCGCCGAGGCGCTCGCCGACGTCGACGCCGCCCTGGCCGAGCGGGAGCGCTCGACCGGCACCGCCGCCGCGATCCCGCACCGCACCACCGGCGCCGGGCTCGACGAGCTCTCCCCCGAGTCGCCGGCCCTGGCGATCGTCAGCGTGCCCGGCCAGTACGCCGCCGCCGAGGCCGCCGACGCGATCGCCGCCGGGCGCAGCGTCCTGGTCTTCTCCGACGGCGTCCCGGTCGAGCAGGAGGTCGCCCTCAAGCGCGCCGCCCACGACGCCGGGGTGCTCGTCATGGGGCCCGACTGCGGGACGGCGATCGTCTCCGGCGTCGCCCTCGGCTTCGCCAACGTCGTCCGCCCCGGGCCGGTGGGCCTCGTGGCGGCGAGCGGCACCGGCGCCCAGCAGGTCTCCTGCCTGCTCGACATGGCCGGCATCGGCGTCTCGCACGTGCTCGGCGTCGGCGGGCGCGACCTCAAGGAGGAGGTCGGGGGGCTTGCCACGCTCGACGCGCTCGCCGCCCTGGACGCCGACCCCGCCACCGAGCGCGTGCTGCTGGTGTCCAAGCCACCCGCGCCCTCGGTGGCCGCCGCGGTCACCGAGGCCGCCGGCAAGCTGTCGGTGCCGGTGCGATCCGCCGTCCTCTCGCCCGAGAGCCCCGACCTGACCGCCGCCGTCGAGGCGCTGCTCGCCGACATGGGGCTCGACGTCCCGGTGTGGCCGTCGCGTCCGGGCCCCGCCGAGGCCGCCGTCCCCGGCGCAGCGCTCAAGGGGCTCTACTCCGGGGGCACGCTGGCCGACGAGGCGATGCTGCTGGCCTCCCCGGCGCTCGGCGGCATCCGCTCGAACATCCCGCTGCAGCCGGACCTCGACCTCGGTACGGACCTGTCCGCCCCCGGCCACCTGGTCGTCGACTTCGGCGACGACGCCCTCACCGTGGGCCGCGCGCACCCGATGATCGACCCCACGCTGCGGCTGGAGGCGATCGAGGCGCTCGCCGCCTCCGACGAGCCCGCCGTCCTGCTGCTCGACGTCGTCCTCGGGTACGGCGCGGACCCCGATCCCGCCGGCGCGCTCGTGCCGGCGCTGACCGCCGCCCGCGAGCGGCGCGCGCTGCCGGTCGTCGTCGCGCTGATCGGCACCGAGGGCGACCCGCAGGGCTGGTCGCGGCAGGCCGACGCGCTCGCCGCCGCGGGCTGCGCGGTCTTCTCCTCCAACGCCGCGGCCACGCGGTACGCCCTCGACCTGCTGGGAGCCTCCGCATGAGCCTGCAGAACCTGCTCTCCGGCCCGCCGGCGATCGTCGCCGCCGGCGTCGACGTCTTCTCCGAGGCGCTGCGCGCCCAGGGCGCCGACGTGCACGACGTCGACTGGCGCCCGCCGGGCTTCGGCGACCCGGCCGACCTCGCCGCGCTGGCGCTGGACCCCCGCCGGGCCGCGGCCAACCGCACCGCGGTCGAGCGGCTCATGGCGGCCGGCTCCGTGCTCGTCGACGTGCGGCCCGCCCGCGAGGTGATCGGCCTCACCGGCCGCACGCTGCTGCACTCCGGCCCGCCACTGGAGTGGGAGAACGCCTCCGGGCCGATGCGTGGCGCCCTGGTGGGCGCCTGCCTGTTCGAGGGGTGGGCCGCCGACGTCGAGGAGGCCGAGATCCTCCTCGCCACCGGCGCGGTCACCCTCGACCCCTGCCACCACCACCGCACCGTGGGCCCGATGGCGGGCGTCACCAGCCCGTCGATGTGGATGTGGTGCCTGGAGGACCCGGTCACCGGCGGGCAGGCGTTCTGCAACCTCAACGAGGGCCTCGGCAAGGTGCTGCGCATGGGCGCCTTCAACGAGGAGGTGCAGGCCCGGCTGCGGTGGATGCGCGACGTCCTCGGTCCGGTGCTGTCCAAGGCGGTGCGCGGCTCGATCGACGCCGGCAACGACCCGCTCGACGTCAAGGCCGTGCTGGCCCAGATGCTGCAGATGGGCGACGAGGCGCACAACCGCAACCGCGCCGGCTCCCTCATGGCGCTGCGCGAGCTGTCGCCGGCCATCGTGGCCAGCGGCGCGCCGTCGTCCGACATCGCCGACGTGCTGCGCTTCATCGGCGGCAACGAGCACTTCTTCCTCAACCTCGGCATGCCGACGGCGAAGCTCGCGCTCGACGCCGCCCGCGGCATCCCCGGTTCGACGATGCTCACGGTGATGTCGCGCAACGGCACGGAGTTCGGCATCCAGACCTCCGGCACCGGCGACCGCTGGTTCACCGGCCCGGCCAACACCCCGGTCGGCCTGTTCCTCGGCGACTACGGGCCGGACGACGCCAACCCCGACATCGGCGACTCCGCGATCATGGAGACCTACGGCATCGGCGGGTTCGCGATGGCGGCGGCGCCGGCGATCGTCCGGTTCGTCGGTGGCACCGTGCCCGACGCCCTGGCGACGACGGAGCGCATGTACCAGCTGACGCTGGCGGAGAACCCGGCGATGCAGATCCCGATCATGGGCTTCCGCGGCTCGCCCACGGGGATCGACGTGCTCAAGGTGGCGCGCACCGGGTGGCTGCCGCAGATCAACACCGGCATGGCCGGCCGGGTCGCCGGCACCGGCCAGGTCGGCGCCGGGCTGGTGCAGCCGCCGCAGCAGTGCTTCGAGCAGGCCCTGGCCGCGCTGGCCGAGGAGGCCCGCACCGCCTGATCCCGCGGCGGACGCGAGGAACTCGTGGCCATCAGCGGCTGGTGACCACGAGTTCGTCGCATCCGGTCAGAGCATGCCGCGGGAGCGCAGCTGGCGGAGCCCGGCGAAGACGTGCCGGCGGATCAGGTCCTGGGTCTTCTCCGGCATGTCGAGGAACCGCAGGCTCAGCTCGATGCCGCCGTCCTGGCGCGGGATCCGCCGGATGACCTCGCCGCGGCAGGCGACTTCCTCCCGGTCATCCAGGCGCACGACGAGCGGGAGGACCGCGCCGACGCGCAGCGGGTTGCCGGCGTCGGGGCCGCCGTCCGCCACCGGCTGCTCCGGCGCGACGCCCGCCGTGGGCTGCCCGGCCGGCGCGGGGGCTCGCGCGGGGCGAACAGCGCCCGGATCCCGCCCTCGCTGATGTCCACGGTCAGGCCGTGCAGCACGTCCGGCCCGACGGTCATCTGCACCTGCAGGCTGAGCGGCGCGCGCACCGCGGACCGCCGCTGCCCCCGGGTCGACGGGCCGACGGGGCGCAGCCGCCACTGCGGCGGGTGCAGCTCCGCGGCGATGAGCTCGGTGGGGAGGGAGCGCAGCTCCTCCGGCCCGCGCCAGATCACCTCGACGTGCTCGCCTGCCTCCAGGCGGACCCGCCGCCGCGAGCGGTCCTCGCCGATCGACACCACGATCTCGGTGGGGTCCGAGGACTCGACCAGGCTGATCAGCACGTCCCCCCGGCTCGTGGCCAGCAGGTCCACCACCGTGCGCGCTTCCGGGTAGTCCACCCCTGCGTCCACCAGCATCACGGCCCCTCCTCCTTCTAGAACGGACGCGTCTTGGATCGCGCGCAGGCTAGTGGGCGGAGAGGGGCGCTGCCCCGCATTCCCGGCGGAACGGCGGCCGGCGTGTCGTCGTACCGGGAGGCGGCTCAGGCGGGGCCGCAGGTGAGCAGGTGGTCGACGGCGGCGGCGAACCCGTCCACGTCGTCCAGCGCCTCCGCGAACGGCACCCGCAGGTCGTAGCAGCCGCTGCGGCCCTGCACCCGGAACCGGACGCCGAAGCGGTCCAGCCCCAGCAGTCGGACGTCGTCGTGCCGCCCGGCCCAGCGCTGGACCCGCCCGCGGAGCCGCCCCAGTGGCGCCCGGTGGCGGGCCACCAGCTCCGACTCCGCCCCGCTGACGGGATCGGGCCGGGCGGCCCGGAAGTCGTCGGGGTCGACGTCGGCGCGGGTGCCGGACTCCTCCAGCTCCACCTCGGCGAGGTCCAGGCGCACCAGCGACGCGCCGAGGCCGACCTCGAACAGGACGTCGGCCGGCGAGCTGCCGGCGAAGTCGAGCACCAGCCGCGGCACGTCCCGCTCCTGAACCGGCGCGAGCCACCCGCCGAGCTGCACCAGGCCGCGGGCGGGGTGGCGCAGCGGGAAGGGCGCCCGGTCGGCGACGGTCAGCCGCGCGGGGACGTCGCCCAGCGGGGAGCTCCGCAGCGCCGCCACGACCCCGCCGTCGGTCGGGACGACGAGCAGCACGTCGCCGTCGGCCGTCGTCGTCGCGGCCAGCACCGCGCAGGACCCCGTCCCGGCCACGTGGAGGGCGGCGGAGGATCGCACCGCGACCGTGCGGGCGCGCTCGGCCGCCGGCGGCTGCCGGTCGACGGCCGCGGAGGAGGGGGTGGGGCCGGCCGTCATGGACCACCTCGGGGTGCTCGCGGATGAGTAGTAAGGTGAGCCTAACCAAACCGGAGGTCCCGAGTGAACACACCCCGTCCCAAGGTCCGGCTCAGCCGCGCGCTGGGCATCCCGCTCACCCCGAAGTGCGTGCAGTACTTCGAGCGCCGCCCCTACCCGCCGGGCGAGCACGGGCGGAAGCGTCGCAAGGACAGCGACTACTCCACCCGCCTCAAGGAGAAGCAGCGGCTGCGCGCCCAGTACGACATCAGCGAGACGCAGCTGCGCGCCGCCTTCGACCGCGCGAAGCGCTCCGGCGGCAAGACCGGCGAGGCGCTGATCCAGGACCTCGAGTCGCGGCTGGACGCCACGGTGCTGAGGGCCGGCTTCGCCCGCACGATCTACCAGGCCCGCCAGTTCGTCACCCACCAGCACGTGCTGGTCAACGGCAAGCGGGTCGACCGGCCGTCCTACCGGCTCGCGCCCGGGGACTTCGTGCAGATCGCGGAGAGGTCGCGGACGAAGGAGCCGTTCGTCGTCGCCGCGTCCGGCGCGCACGCCGAGGCGCCGACGTACCTCGAGGTGCGGCTGGCCGACCTGACCGCCCGCTACGAGCGGACGCCGTCGCGCGAGGAGGTGCCGGTCGTCTGCGAGGAGCAGCTGGTCGTCGAGTACTACTCCCGCTGACCGGTGCGCCCGGGCCCGTGCCCGCCGTGCGCCGGTCGCCGCGGGCCCGCGTCGGGCCGGAGATCCGGCGACCGCGCGTGCATCCGGTGGGGTGGCTCCCGGTCGTGCCCGATTCACCTGCGGTCGGTCCAGGTGCGAGGATGCGAGCGGCGCGCGCGGACAGCCACCGGTTCGGTGGTGCGGGCGTGCCCGGCGGGTGGGGAGCGGTGCGCTGAACAGCCAACTGGCGGAGCTGATCCCCGGTCACCCCCGGTCGGAGCTCCAGCGGATGGTCCTCGAGCACGACTGGGCGCGCACCCCGCTGGGCCCGCAGCAGGACTGGTCGCCGACGCTGCGCACCGCCGTCGGCCTCTGCCTGAACTCCCGGTTCCCCATGCTGCTCGTGTGGGGGCCCGAGCTCGTCATGATCTACAACGACGGCTACGCCGCGATCCTCGCCGGCCGGCACCCCGCGGCCCTCGGCGGGCGGGTGGCCGACGTCTGGCCCGAGGTCTGGGCCGACATCGAGCCCATGATCACCGAGGTCCTCGCCGGGGGCGCCACGTACGACGAGGACCTCCCGCTGACCATGACGCGGCACGGGTACGACGAGGAGACCTACTTCACCTTCGCCTACAGCCCGGTCGTCGAGCCGGGCGGCGGCGTGGTCGGCTTCCTCGACACCGTCGTCGAGACGACGTCCCGCGTCCTCACCGCCCGGCGGCTCGGCGTCCTGCAGCGGCTGGGCAGCCTGCCGCGCGCCGCGCACGGGGACACCACCGAGGCGGTCGTCACCGCGCTCGGGCTGCTCGCCGATGCCCGGTCCGACTGCCCGTTCGCCCTGGTCTACCTCGCCGACGACGAGGGCGTGCCGCGCTTCGTGGCCGGGCAGGGACTCGCCGGGCACGAGGGGCCGGCGCCGGTGGAGGTCCCGGAGCAGGTGTTCCGGGCGATGGCCACGGGGGAGGCGCAGGCGGTCACCGGCCTGGCCGCCCTCCTCCCGGGCGGACAGGCCTCCGGTGCGAGCCCCGCCGGGCGGGACGCCGTCCACACCGCCGTCGTCCTGCCGCTCACCGCCGCCGGCGCCGAACGGCCGATCGGGGCCGTGGTCCTCGGCGCCAGCCCCCACCTCCCGCTCGACCACGACTACCGCGTCTTCATGGCGCTGGTCGCGGGGCAGGTCGCCGCGACCGTCGCCGACGCGCAGGCGGTCGCGGCCGAGCGGCGCCGGGCCGAGGAGCGGGCGCGGTCGGACCAGGCTCGCGCCCAGTTCTACACCGACGTCGCCGTCACCCTGCAGCGCGCGGTCCTCGGCCCCACCGTGCTGCCTCCGGGCTTCGCCGTCCACTACCAGCCGGCGACCGGGACCCTCGAGGTGGGCGGCGACTGGTACGACGTGGTCGACCTGCCCGGCGACGGCTACGGGGTCGTGGTGGGCGACGTGGTCGGGCGCGGGCTCTCCGCCGCCGCGGTGATGGGTCAGCTGCGCAGCGCCGGGCGCGCCCTGCTGCTGGAGAGCAGGTCCCCCTCGCAGGTGCTCGCGGCGCTCGACCGGTTCGCCGACATGGTCCCCGGTGCCGCCGTCAGCACGGTGTTCTGCGCGGTCGTCGATCCCGCCACGGGTGCGCTGCGCTACAGCAGCGCGGGTCACCCGCCGGCGGTCCTCGTCGACGCCGACGGCCGTACGAGCCTGCTGCGGGACGCGGACTCCCTGCCCCTCGCGGTCGTCGACGAGCTGCACCGGCCCGAGGCCGAGGCGGTGCTCCCGGCCGGCTCCACGCTGCTGCTCTACACCGACGGCCTGGTCGAACGCCGGGACGAGGCGATGGACGAGGGGATCGAGCGGGCCGCGGCGGCCCTGGTCGAGGGGCGGCACCTGGCCCCGGCCGAGCTCACGGCGCTGCTCACCGAGCGCCTGCTGGGTGACGCCCCGGACGACGACGTCGCGTTCGTGGTCGTCCGGCGCAGCTGAGGCGGGCGGAGCGGGCCGTGGACGTCGTCCGGACGAGCAAGCGGCTGTCGTTCGTACTGCGCCACCGCCCCGACTCGGTCGGCCTCACCCTCGACGAGGCGGGCTGGGCCGACGTCGGCCGGCTGCTCGCCGCGCTCGGGATCACCCGGGACGAGCTCGAGCACGTGGTGGCCGCGAACGACAAGCGCCGGTTCGCCTTCGACGGCACCGGCACGCGGATCCGGGCCAGCCAGGGTCACAGCGTCCCGGTCGACCTCGGCTACCTCCCCGAGCCGCCGCCGCAGGAGCTGTTCCACGGCACCGTCGAGCGGTTCCTCCCGGCCATCCTGCTCGAGGGGCTGCGGCCGGGCCGCCGGCACGCGGTCCACCTGTCCGCCGACGTCGTCACCGCGCGGGCGGTCGGCGGGCGACGCGGCCGCCCGGTCGTGCTCCGGGTGGACGCGGCCGGCATGACCGCGGACGGCGCCGCCTTCCGCCGGTCGGCCAACGGCGTGTGGCTGGTGGACGCCGTTGCCCCGCGCTACCTCACCGTGGTGGGCGCCGCCACCGACCCGGGAGGGGAGCCGCCGCTCACCCGTCCAGGACGCCGCGGAAGGTCTCCTCGGTCTCGGTGAACAGCTCCGCCAGGCCCTCGCCGTCGATGAACTCCTCCGGTACGTAGCGCTCGTCCAGCGCCTCGACCACGCTCGCCTCCTCAGCGGCGCTGCGGAGCGTCTCCTCGAGCGTCTGCTGCACGTCGTCGGGCAGCCCGGCGGGCGCGATGACCCCGAAGGTGGTCGTGCTCTGGACGAGCTCCGGGTACCCGTCCTCGACGAAGGTGGGGGCGTCGACGTAGGGCAACGGCTCCTCGCTGCCGACGGTCAGCACCCGCAGGTCGCCCGCCTCGATGGCCGGCAGCACGTCCTGCGAGAGGTTGAGGAAGCCGGCGGTCACGTTGCCGCCGAGCAGCGCCGTCTGCACCTCGGAGTTGCCGTCGAACGGGACGACGGTCAGCGGCACGTCGTAGAGCTGGGTGATCCGCCGCGTCTCGGCGGCGTGCGTGTTGGTGGCGCCGGGCGTGCCGACGGTGACCGCACCGGGCTCCTCCTGGGCGGCGCCGAACAGCGACGCCAGGTCCTGGTGGGGTGAGTCGGCGGGCACCACGATGCCCGACGGGACCCGGGTGACGACGCCGATCGGGGTGAAGTCCTCGCGGGTGTAGCCGACGTCGTTGGTCAGGTAGTTGAGCACCGCCGTCGGCAGCGCGGTCATGGAGAGGGTGTGCCCGTCGGCGTCCTGCTGGATCAGCTCCTGGTACGCGGTCGCCCCCGAGGCGCCCGGGAGGTTCTCGACGACGACGGTCTCGCCCAGCTCCTCCTGCATGTGCGAGGCCAGGGCGCGCGCCGCGATGTCGGTCGGCCCGCCCGCGGTGTACGGGACCAGCAGCCGGACGTTCTGGGACGGGAAGCCGCCCTCGCCCGGCCCGGGGTCGTCGGAACCGCACGCGGTCAGGGCGGTGGCGGTGAGCAGGGCGGCGAGCACGCGGGAAGTTCGCATGGGGGCTCCTGATGTGGGGACGGCGTCGCCGTCGCACCGGGTCACCGCCCGTGTCCGGCGGTGCGCCCATCGTGCGGCATCCCGGCCGGCCCGGCATCTGCGCCGCCCGTCAGGCGGGGAGCCGCACCGCCAGCAGGGCGATGTCGTCGTCGCCCCGGCTCCCCAGGGCGCTGAGCAACCCGTCGCACATGCGGTCCAGCGGTTCGCGGCCGATGTCCCGCAGCGTCCGCACCAGCCAGGTGGTGCCGTCGTCGAGGGTCATGCCGCGGCGCTCGACCAGCCCGTCGGTGTACAGCAGCAGCGTGTCCCCCCGGCGCAGCAGCACGTCGTGGTCGGTGCGGGCCGGCCCGTCGCCGGGGCCGGCTCCCAGCAGCCGGTCGGGCATCCGCTCCAGCACCTCGACCCGCCCGTCGGCCCGCACGACCACCGGCGGCGGGTGCCCCGCGTTGGACCACTGCAGCGGCACCGCGTCGGCGCCCCCGTCCCGCGGGTCGACGGTGGCCACGGCGACCGTCACCAGCGTGTCCAGGCCCAGGCCCGCGAGGACGTCGTCCAGCGCGGTGAGCGCGGCCGCGGGGGAGCCGTGCCCGACCCGGGCCAGGGCACGCAGCATGCCGCGGGTCTGCGCCATGGTCGCCGCCGCCGGGGCGTCGTGCCCGGCGACGTCGCCGATGACCAGCATCGTCCGTCCGTCGGTGAGCGGGAAGGCGTCGTACCAGTCCCCGCCGACCTGGGCGTCCCGCGCGCCGGGCAGGTAGCGGGCGGTGGTCTCCAGCCCCGGGACGGTCGGGACCTCGCCCAGCAGGGCCCGCTGCAGCGTCTCCCCCGTACGGACGGCGGCCCGCGTCGCCGCGGCCTCCGCGCTGAGCCGGGCGACGTGGGCCTCCCGGCGCAGCCGCAGCTGGCAGGTGAGCACGGCGAGGGCGCCACCGAGGGCGACGGCGACCAGGCGGATCGTCTGCGCCACCGCCGTCTCGGCGGTGTACTGCTGGCTGTAGAGGCCCAGCAGGGTGGCGACGACGAAGGCGGCCGCGGCATAGGCGACCGTGGCCCGCCGTCCCAGGAAGGTGGCCGACGCGAGCGGGGCGATGACGCTGAGGCCGAGCACCACCTGGCCGCGGCCGCTGACGATCTCGGCGGCGACGACGAGCAGCAGCACGAGGGCCGGGAGGGCAGCGTTGACGCGCCGTGACCGCTTCACCGCATCCCCCTCGAGCCGCCCGGCGACGGGGCGCGTACGGCGCTCAACCTAGAGGACGGGCACCGGTGGACAGGTCGTGGCGGACGCGGTCACGCCCCCGTGCCGGGCAGCGCGTCCAGCGGCAGCCCGACGTAGAGCATGCCGATCAGGGCGCCTCCGTCGTCGTGCAGCCCGGTGTAGGCGGTGAAGTACGGCCGCTCGGCCACCGTGGCCGCGCCGGTGTAGGTCTGGCCGGCGAGGACGGCCGCGAGCACGGGGTTGGGGCGGCCGTCGGGGTCGGTCGGGGATGGCGGTGCCGATGTTGCGCCGGCCGGCCGGGTCCAGCACCGTCGTCGCCACCCGCACCATGCCGGCGTCGCCGTCCAGGCGCTGGAACAGCGTGCAGCTGCCCCCGACCTCGCGGACCACGTCGTCGACGAGCACCGCCGGGCGCCGGGGGTCGTCGGTGCGCTCCAGCGGCCGGTCGCCGAGGAGCAGGTCGGGGAGCTCCGCGGTGCGGGTGGCCCCGGTGGCCTGGTCGCGCACGGTCAGCCGGGTGCGGCCCTCGCCGAGCCGCGCGCCGCCGAGGCCGGCCAGCCGCTGCTCGGCCACCGCCAGCGCCCGGCGGACGTAGACCACCCGCTGGCTCTCGGCCAGCTGCCCGACGGCCTCGCTGATCCGGGCGGAGCCGCCGGCGGCCCGCTCGACGTTCTGCACGACGCGGTCGGTGGCCGCCCGCTGCTGCTCGACGGCGGCGGCGATGGTGTCCTGCGCCTCGGCGATGGAGCCCAGCGTGCCGGTGATCCGGCGGACCGCCTCGACGGCCTGCTGGGTCTCCCGCCGCACCGCGGTGATCTGCGCGTCGATGTCGCGGGCGGCCTGCGCCGTCCGGTCGGCGAGCTCCTTGACCTCGTCGGCGACGACGGCGAACCCGCGGCCGAGCTCGCCGGCGCGGGCGGCCTCGACGGAGGCGTTGAGCGCGAGGAAGCGGCTCTGCTGGCTGATCGCCCCGACCAGCCGGACGAACCGGGTGATCGACTCGCTGGCGGCCTGCAGCGCGGCGATCCGCTCGTCGACGGCGCGCGCGTCGTGCACGGCCTCCTCGGCGACGACCGAGGCGCGGCCGGTGCTGGCGGAGATGTCGCCGATGGCGGCGCGCAGCTCGGCGAGCGAGGCGGCGGCCTCCGCCGAGGTGTCGGAGACCTCGCGGGAGGCCCGGGCCAGGACGCCGGCCTGCCGGGCGGCGTCCTCCATGCTGGTGTCCCGCTCGGCGGCGCGCCGGGGTGCCCGCGGTGCCGGGACGGCCGCCGCCCCGGTAGCGGCGAGCGGAGCGGGGCCTGACGACGCGGACGGACGCACGACCCGTTCCCTCCTGCAGCTGCACCTGCCCGCGGGCCGGGGAGGTTCCGGGACACGCTAGGCCGCACCCCCGCCGCCCCTGGAAGGCGCGCCGGGAGGTGGCCGAGACGACTCGGCCGAGCCATTCCGGAGCCATTCCGGTCACCGTCCCGGAACTGTCGACTCGGCGACTCCGGTTTCTTCTGGGACAGGAGTTGAGAAGGCGCGGGGCCCTGCCGAGAACTGGGGCGTCAACGAATCGGCGCAGCCAGCACGTGGACCGGGTGGCCAGCATCCCGGCGGGTCTGGGCCACTGAGAGAACAGGACCACTGCCATGCGCCTGTCGCGCGTTCTGCTCGCCGGTGTCGCGGTCGCCGGCGTCGCCGCCACCTCCTCCGCCTTCACCGCGGGCAACACCAACAACGCGACGAGCGATGACGTCGTCGGCTACATGGACTACACGGCGACGGGTGTCACCGTCAGCAACATCGCCTACACCCCCCTCGGCACGGACGCCTCGAAGCTCGACATGATCGTCTTCACGATCACCGAGGACGCCACCGACATGAACGCCCTCCTGACTCTCCGTGCGGGAGCCACCCAGATCACCGGTAGCCCCTTCACCTGTGGCTACGAAGCGGTCGCCACGACCACCCACACCATCAAGTGCGACGTCTCCAACACGATCGACATCGAGACGATCACGGAGGTCGGCCTGACGGTCACGTCCAAGTAGTCGATCCCTCTTCGGCGGAGCGGCTCGCAGAGCCACTCCGCTCCCCGTGGACAGGGCCCCATGACCGCCGCATCACGAGTCGCCAGCACCAGCGCCGTCATCGCGCTGGTGCTGGCGACCGTGTGGTTGTTCTGGCCCGCCGGCCTCGGCGGTGGCACGACGTACGTCTCCACCTTCGGGGACAGCATGGAGCCAGGGTTCTCCGCCGGTGACCTCGCCATCCTCAGCAGGGCCGGTTCCTACTCGGTGGGCGATGTGGTCGCCTACCAGAGCGAGTCGCTGAACACGATCGTCATGCACCGCATCGTCGCCGCGGACGCCGAGGGGTTCGTGACCCAGGGCGACAACAACGACTGGCTCGACGAGGACCGCCCCGCCCAGGAAGAGATCCTGGGCCGGCTGTTCGTCCGCATCCCCCAGGGCGGCACGGCGCTCGAGGCGATCGCCTCCCCGTGGGTGCTCGGCGCCGTCGGTCTCGCGGCCTCCCTCGTCCTCTCCGCGGCACGCCGGAAGCGCGGCGGCTCCCGCGCCCGGGTGCTCCGCCGCCGGCTGCCCGCCCTGCGCCGGCCGTCCCTCGCCGTCCCGTCCTTCCCCGTGCCGTCGATCTCCGTGCCCGCGGTGCGGCTGCCCCAGGTCCGCCGCGGCACGCCGACGGCGCTGGTGCGGGCCCGCGCCCGGCAGGCCGCGCTGGCCGCCGGGGCCGTCGCGCTCGTCGCCGCGCTCGGCGCCGGCGCCCTCTTCGCCGTCCCCGGCACCGAGACCGTCGAGGAGCCGGCCACGGTCACCCAGCAGGGGCGCTTCTCCTACACCGGGACCGCCGAGCGCGGCACCACCTACCCCGACGGGACGGTGGCGACCGGCGACACCGTCTGGACCAGGCTCTCGACCGGGCTGACCGTCTCCTACGAGGACACCGTCACCGGCCCCGACCTCACCGGCCTCCAGGGCGCGCTGCGCCTCGACGTCACCGTGCAGGCCGCCGACGGCTGGACCACCTACCTGACCAGCGGCCCCGTCGTCGGCTACGCGGGCGGGGTGGCGACGGCGTCGGTCGACGTCGACGCCGCCCGCGCCGCCGAGGTGCTGGCGCAGCACTACGCCGAGGTCGGGGCCTCGGGCAGCACCGCGACGCTGACCGTCACCCCCACCGTGGCGCTGTCCGGCAGCGTGCGCGGCACCGCCTTCGAGGCGGGTTCCCCGGCCGGGCTGGACTTCGCGCTGGACCCGACGGCGCTGCGCCTGGCCGGCGACCCCGGGACCGTCCTGACCACGCTGACCCCGACCTCCGTGCCGGTGACGACGGTCGGCCCCCGCTCGTTCGACGTCCTGGCGCTGTCGGTGCCGATCGGCGTGGCACGGGGCGTCGCGCTCGCCGTGCTGGTGCTCGCGCTGGCCGTCGCCGGCGTCGGGGCTCTGCTCGGCCGGGCGGGCCGCGGTGACGCCGCCGACGAGTTCCTCGTGCGGCACGCCGACCGGATCGTCCCCGTGGCGGGGCTCGCCGCGGGCGGCACCGTCATCGACGTCTCGGACGCGGACTCCCTCCGCCGTGTGGCGGAGCGCTTCGACACCGTCGTCCTGCACCACGCCGGCCCGGACGCGGACGTCTTCGCCGTCCGCGACGTGGACGCCACCTACCGGTTCGTGATCCCCGGGGGAGCCGAGCGCCGCGGGCGGCCGCCCGTCCCCGCGCCGTCCCGGCCGGTCGCGGACCAGGAGCTCACCTCACCGCTCCCGCCGGTGGCGGGCCTGCACGGGCTCGTGGCCTGATCCTCGCGAGGGACGACTTCGGGGAAGCAGGGCCCCGGACGACCGTCCGGAGCCCCACCTCCCCGAAGTAGGCGTGCCGCTGAGAGCTGATCAGGCCTTGACGATCGCGGCCACCGGGCCACCGCCGGACGGGCCCTGGTGCACCGCGGCCACCGAGACGAACACCGCCGGGTCGCCGGTCACCGACGCGGTCACGCCGCCGACGCACGCCTTGATCTGGCGGTGCCACGAGACGTCGGAGTCGTCCAGCATCGCGTTGCGGCGCCCGCGCACCTTGCCGTCCGGCGAGGCCTCGCACTTGAGGAACACGTTGACCAGCCGGTCGCCGAGGTCGGTGTGGTGCGGGCGCTCGGGCAGCTCCAGGCCGGCGTCGCGGATCGCGGCCCAGATGCCGTCCTGGTCCAGCGCGTCCTTCATGACCGAGTGGCCGACGCGGTAGCTGCCGCCGTGGCCGCGGGCGTTGCCGACGACGACGATCTGCGCCCGGTCCAGCTCCACGCCCGACGAGCACGACGCGACCGACGAGTACAGCGACAGGTCGCGCATGATCTGCTCCTGCGTCGGCAGCTCGATCTCGCCGAGCGCCACCGCGATCCCCAGCGCCGTCGTGCCGTTGGAGATGTCCATCGAGCCGTGCGGCTCCTCGAGGATCGTCGTCTCCCCGCGCTGGTGGGCGTCGCGGATCGTGTCGATCGTCAGCAGCGGCGTCTTGGTCTGCACGTAGTGCACGTCGGCCGGGTCGGTGATGCCCGCGGCCGCCATCGCCTTCTTCACGCCCTCGGCGACCTTCTCGACCATCGCGACGCGGCCGATGTCCTCGGGCAGCAGGACGTCGCTCATGGCGTAGCCCACGGTCAGCCGCGGCTCGTCGGTCTTCTCGACGGCGTCCTCGGGCAGCGTGGCGAAGATCGTGGCGTGCGGGCTGATGACGCCGTCGGTGCCGCCGGACCACACGATCGGGATGTCGCCGACCTCCTCCTTGCTCCGCGAGCCCTTCTCGAGCAGGACCTCGCGGAAGGCGCGGTCGGCGATGATCCGCGTGTAGTCGTTGATCCCGCCGTTGCCCTCGGTCTTGCCGATGACGGCGACGACGCGGTCGGCCTCCATCACGCCGTCGTCGATGAGCTTGGCGAGCTCGGAGGCGTCGCTGACGTTGTGCAGCGGGACCTTGCGGACCTCGATCGGTGCGGGCATGCGGGTTCCCTTCAGGTGGTGGTGACGACGGTGCCGGCGTCGTCGCCGCGGACGGCGTCGGCGATGTGGTCGAGCGAGGTGATGACGGAACGGGCACCGCCCGCCTCGACGAAACGTAGGGCGGCCTCGACCTTGGGGCCCATCGAGCCGCGGGCGAACTCGCCGGCGGCGGCGAGCTCGCGCAGCTCCGCGACGGTGACCCGGCCCAGCGGGCGCTGCGCGGGGGTCCCGAAGCCGACCATCACGTTCGGGACGTCGGTGGCGATGACCAGGGTGCCGGCGTCCACGTCGCGGGCGAGGATCGCGGCGGTCAGGTCCTTGTCGATGACCGCCTCGACGCCGCGCAGGGCGTGGCCGTCCACGCGGTCGTCGACGACCGGGATGCCGCCACCGCCGGCGCAGACGACGACGAACCCGGCCGCGGCCAGGGCGTGGATGGCGGCGGAGTCGACGACGGACAGCGGCTCCGGCGAGGCGACGACGCGGCGCCAGCCCTTCTCGCCGCGGTCCTCCCACGTCTGCCCGAGCGAGATGAACCGTTCCGCCCGCTCGCGGGGGAGGAAGCGGCCGACCGGCTTCGAGGGCTCGGCGAAGTGCGGGTCGTCGCCGTCGACCAGCGTGCGGGTCACCAGCGCGGCGGTGCGCTGGGGCAGGCGGCGCGCGGCGAGGGCGGCGTCGAGCTCGTCGGCGACGGTGAAGCCGATGGTGGCCTGGGTCTGGGCGACGTTCCAGTCCAGCGGCACCGGCGGCACCTCGTGCGCGGCGAGCTCGTTCTTCACCAGGAGGTTGCCCACCTGCGGGCCGTTGCCGTGGGTGAGCACCACCTGCACGCCGGCGGCCACCACCTCGGCGACGTGCCCGGCGGCCTGCCGGATCGCGTCGCGCTGCGCCTCCGGGGTCGCGGAGCCGTCGGGGCCGGTCATGGCGTTGCCGCCGAGGGCGATCACCACGCGGGTCGACGTCACCCCGCCGACCCTAGCGGCATTTTCCTTAGCGGTGAAGTAGTTGGCCGGAGGAGGTCAGCTCGGATCGACCGGTTCGTCGTCGTACGGACCCAGCGGCCGCTGCGCCCACAGCACGTCGCGCCACCGGCCGTGCTTCCAGCCGATCCGCCGGTAGGTGCCGATCGGCTCGAAGCCCATCGCCGCGTGCAGGGCCTCGCTCGGGTCGTTGGGCAGCGTCATGCCGGCGACCGCGGTCCGGTAGCCGCGCGCGGCCAACCGCTCGAACAGCGCGGTGTAGAGCGCCCGCCCGCCGCCGCGCCGCCCGCGGCCCGGCGCCAGGTAGACGCTCACCTCGCAGGACCACCGGTACGCCGCGCGTTCCTTGTAGGGCCCCGCGTAGGCGTACCCGACGACGGCGCCGTCGTCCTCCAGCACCAGCCAGGCGTGCGTGCGCAGCGCCGCGGCGATCCGGCCGGCCATCTGCTCCGGCGTCGGCGGCTCGGCCTCGAAGGTGATCGCGGTACCGGTGACGTAGGGCCCGTAGATGGCCGCGCAGGCGGCGGCGTCGGCCACCGTGGCGTCCCGGATGGTCGGAGGAGCACCCATGGGCAGCAACGTAGGGCGGGGACGCCGCCGCGCGGGCGTGAGGTCGCCCACCCCGGCCGGCCGCGGTCCGTGCGCCCCGCCGGGCTGGGCTAGCGTCCCGCGCCGTGCCCGCCGCCCCGTCGTCGACGACCGTCGCCGGGCTGGTGACCGCGCTCGTCGGCTTCCTGAGCTCGTTCGCCGTCGTGCTCACCGGGCTGCGCGCGGTCGGCGCCACGCCGGGGCAGGCGGCCTCGGGCCTGGTCGTCCTCTCGCTGGCGATGGGGCTGGCCACCGTGCTGCTGGCCCAGCGGACGCGGATGCCGATCACCGTCGCGTGGTCCACGCCGGGTGCCGCCCTCCTGGCGACCGCCGCCGCGCCGTCCTGGGAGGTGGCCGTCGGCGCCTTCGTCGTGGTCGGCGCGCTGGTGCTCCTCACCGCGGCGTGGCCCCGGCTGGGTGCCGCGATCGGGGCGATTCCCCCCGTGCTGGCCCAGGCGATGCTGGCCGGCGTCCTCGTCCCGCTGTGCCTGCAGCCGGTCCGGTCCGCGCTGCAGATGCCCTGGCTGGTGGTCCCGGTCGTGCTGGTCTGGGCGCTGCTGCTGCGGTTCTCCGCGCGCTGGGCCGTGCCGGCCGCCTTCGCCGTCACCCTCGGCATCACCGGGTGGCTGGCCTGGCGCGACGGAGGCGTCGACGCCGCGGCGCTGGTCCCGGTCCTCGAGTGGACGACGCCGGACCTCACCTCCACCGCCGCCGTCGGGCTGGCGCTGCCGCTCTTCCTGGTCACCATGGCCTCGCAGAACGTGCCGGGGATGGCGGTGCTGGCGGCCTACGGCTACTGGGCGCCCTGGCGGTCGGCGATGGCCGTCACCGGGGCCGGCACGCTGCTCGGCGCCCCGTTCGGCGGGCACGCGATCAACCTCGCCGCCATCAGCGCGGCCCTGGCCGCCGGGCCCGAGGCCGACCCCGACCCGTCCCGGCGCTGGCTGGCCGCCCGCACCGCCGGCCTCGCGTACGTGGGGTTCGCGCTGGTGTCGGCCGCCGTCGCCGCGCTGGTGGTCACCGCCCCGGCCGGCTTCGTCGCCGCGGCCGCGGGCCTGGCGCTGTGGCCGGTGCTGGCGGCGTCCCTGAGCGGTGCGCTGGCGCGGGCCGAGGACCGCATCCCCGTCGTCGCCACGTTCCTCGTGGCGATCAGCGGCGTCACCGTGGGCGGCATCGGGTCGGCGTTCTGGTCGCTCGTCGTCGGCCTGGCGTTCTGGGCCTGGTACCGGCCGCAGCCCGCCGCCGCCCCGGCCTGATGGTCAGCGGCGCCAGAAGTCGAAGCGGTCGCGCCCCGGCCGGAAGCCGGCGGCCTCGGCGACGGCGACGGCGAGGTCGAACTTCTGCCCGACCGCCGTGGGGGCGTGGGCGTCGCTGCCGAAGCTGACCGCCTCGCCGCCCTCCTCGCGGAACCAGCGGACCTGGTCGGCCGAGGCGAGCGGGCTGCTGGTGTTGATCTCCAGGGCCCGGCCGCTGCCGGCGAGCGCCCGGAACACCGCCCGGTACTCCTCCTCGTAGTCCTTCTCCACGTACCGGTGCGAGCCACCCGGCCAGTACCGGCGCGGGAAGTCCACGTGCGCCAGCACCTGGAAGACGTCGCTGCTCTCGATCATCCCGACCATCTCGCCGAGGTAGCGGCGCATCGTCGCGTCGGCGTCGACGTGCAGCAGCCGTCCCACCCCGACCAGCCGGCCCTCGTCGGAGAGCGAGTGCAGCGAGCCGAGGATCCGGTCGACGGGGGAGTCCTCGAGGTGCTGGGCGATGCTGGCGGCGAACAGGTGCGGCTCGCCGGTCTCGATGCCCGACCAGATGCGCAGCTCGGGGAACCGGTCGCGCACCTCGGCCAGCTCGGCGAAGTACCCCTCGACGTCGATGGGCAGCTGGTGGGCCGGGTAGCGGTCGACCAGCCCCTCCGCGGTGGCCCGGTCCTCGTCGTGCCACACGGTGAAGTCCAGGTGCTCGGTGAACGCGATCGCCGGCAACCCCTGCGCGATCGCCCGCTCGCAGGCCTTCCGCATGGTCGAGGAGTCGGGCGTGTCCCACGACCAGTGGGTGTGCACGTGGTTGTCGGCCGGCAGCTGCCCCTGGTGTGCCCTCTCGAGTGCCATCGCCTGTGGATTCTCCCCCGCCGTCCCCAGGTCCCGCGCGGCCACCCGTTCCGTCCCTGCCCGTGCCTACTGTCGTCGGCATGAGCACCGCCGCACCGCCGTCCTCGATCGCCGGCTCGGTCCAGGAGGAAGCCCTTGCGATCCTCCGCGAGCTCACCGGCCGCCCCGACGCCGTCTTCCGCGAGGGGCAGGACGCCGCCGTCGCGGCGCTCGTCGAGCGCTCCCAGCGCGCGCTGGTCGTCCAGCGCACCGGCTGGGGCAAGTCCGCCGTGTACTTCGTCTCGACGGCGCTGCTCCGCCGCCGCGGTGCGGGCCCGACGCTGCTGGTGTCGCCGCTGCTGGCGCTGATGCGCGACCAGGTGGCCGCCGCGGCCCGCGCCGGCATCCGCGCGGTGGAGATCTCCAGCGCCAACATGACCGAGTGGGACGACATCGCCGCCCGCCTGGCCGCCGACGACGTCGACGTCCTGCTCGTCTCCCCCGAGCGGCTGACCAACCCGCGCTTCCGCGAGGAGCAGCTGCCCGGCCTCGTCGCCCGCTGCGGGCTGGTCGTCGTCGACGAGGCGCACTGCGTCTCCGACTGGGGGCACGACTTCCGCCCCGACTACCGCCGCATCCGCGACCTGCTGGGCACGCTGCCCACCGGCACACCCGTGCTCGCGACCACCGCCACCGCCAACGAGCGCGTGGTGGAGGACGTCGCCGAGCAGCTGGGCGCCGGCGGCGTCGAGGTGACGACGGTCCGCGGCCCGCTCTCCCGCGACTCGCTGCGGCTGGGCGTGCTGCGGCTGCCGTCGGACCGGGCGCGGCTGGCCTGGCTGGCCGCCCACCTCGGCGACCTGCCGGGCAGCGGCATCGTCTACACGCTCACGGTCGCGGCGGCGGAGGAGACGGCGAACCTGCTCCGCGACGCCGGCCACGAGGTGCGCGCCTACACCGGGCGGCTCGACGACGCCGACCGCAAGGACGCCGAGGAGGCGCTGCGCGAGAACCGGGTCAAGGCGCTGGTCGCCACCTCGGCCCTCGGCATGGGCTTCGACAAGCCCGACCTCGGGTTCGTCGTCCACCTCGGGGCGCCGTCGTCGCCCGTCAGCTACTACCAGCAGGTCGGCCGTGCCGGGCGCGCCGTCGAGCACGCCGACGTCCTGCTGCTCCCCGGCCCCGAGGACATCGCCATATGGCAGTGGTTCGCCACCTCCTCCATGCCGCGGGAGGACCACGCGGCCGCCGTGCTGACCGCGATGGCCGACGGCAAGGCCTGGTCGGTGGCCCGCCTGGAGACGGTCGCCGACGTGCGCCGCTCCCGCCTGGAGCTGCTGCTCAAGGTCCTCGCCGTCGACGGCGCGGTGGAGCGGGTGCAGGGTGGCTGGCGCTCCACCGGGCAGCCGTGGGTCTACGACGCCGACCGCTACGCCCGGGTCACCCGCACCCGGGAGGCCGAGCAGCGCGCGATGCTCGGCTACGCGAAGCCGGTCGACGAGGCCGAGTGCCGCATGGCGTTCCTCCAGTCCGCGCTCGACGACCCGACGGCGGCCCCGTGCGGCCGGTGCGACGTCTGCGCCGGCCCCTGGTACGCGACCGACGTGCCCGAGGGCGCGGCCGAGCAGGCATCGGCGGCCCTGGACCGGCCCGGGGTGGAGCTCGCGCCCCGCGCCATGTGGCCCACCGGCGCCGACCGGCTCGGGGTGGGCGTGAAGGGCAAGATCCCGCCGGGCGAGCAGCTGCACACCGGCCGGGCGGTCGCCCGGCTGACCGACCTCGGCTGGGGTCAGCGGTTGCGCACCCTGCTCGGCGACGACGGCCTGGGCGGCGTGGTCGAGCTCGAGGCGCCGGGCATCGAGGAGGACCCGGACGCCGCCTTCGACGTGCCGGTGCGGCGCTCGGTCTCCGACGTGCCGCCCGACGACGAGCTGCTGCGGGCCTGCGGACGGGTGCTCGCCGCCTGGGACTGGGCTGAGCGCCCGGCAGCGGTGGTGGGGATGCCGTCGCGACGTCGCCCGCAGCTGGTCAGCGGGGTCGCGCAGGGCCTGGCCCGCATGGGCCGGCTGCCCTACCTCGGGGAGCTGTCGCTCGCCCACGGCGGGCCGGCCGGTCAGCCGGGGGGCAACAGCGCCTTCCGGCTCGCCGCCGTGTGGGACCGGGTCGTCGTGGGGCCGGAGCTGCGGGAGCAGCTGGCCGCGCTGTCGGGGCCGGTCCTGCTGGTGGACGACCTGGCGGACTCCCGCTGGACCATGACCGTGGCCGGCCGGGAGCTGCGGCGGGCCGGTGCCTCGGCGGTCCTCCCGTTCGTGCTGGCGCTCACCGCCTGAGTTCTCCACAGCTTTTCGCACACATGTGCGAAAAGCCCGGGTAGCGTCTGTCCCATGACGCTGGCGCACCAGCCCTCCATGTGGGACCTCGCCGAGGAGGCCACGCTCGGCCCGCTCGATGCCGTCGTGCGACACCGGCTGGACCGCGGGGCGTGGGTCGACCACCTGCCCGGTTGGGTGTCCGGCTCGGACGAGGTCCTCGAGGTGCTGCTGGGCGACATCGGCTGGCGGGAGGACCGTCGCCGGATGTACGAGCGCGAGGTCGCCGTCCCACGGCTGCTCCGGTGGTACGGCGGGGACGAGCAGCTTCCGCACGCGCTGCTCACCGAGGCTCGCGAGCAGCTCAACCGGCACTACGGGCCCGAGCTGGGCGAGCCGTTCGTCTCCGCCGGCATGTGCCTGTACCGGGACGGGCGCGACAGCGTGGCCTGGCACGGCGACCGCATCGGGCGTGGGCGCTCCACCGACACGATGGTCGCCATCGTCTCGTTCGGCTCACCGCGGCCGCTGCTGCTCCGGCCGGTCGGCGGGGGCGAGTCCCTGCGGTTCCCCCTCGGGCACGGCGACCTGGTCGTGATGGGCGGTTCCTGCCAGCGCACGTGGGAGCACTGCATCCCGAAGACGACGCGGCCGGTGGGCCCGCGGGTCAGCGTCCAGTTCCGCCCCCGCGGCGTCGCCTGAACCGCCGGCCCCGCCCCGGCTCGGCGAGGGGGCCCGGCGCCGGCGGGCGCCGGGCCGGCCAGGCGCCGGCGGGCGTGCGGGGGGCCACACCGGACCCCCCTGCACGACCCCTCCGAGGCCGTGTATGGTTCCTCCTGCACCGAGCGAGAACGGACCGGGCCGCGAGGCCCGGGAAACCGCCGGCAGAGCCCCTGAGGCCGAGCTGCTGCGGAGCCCGGTGTACAGTGGAGAAACCGCCTCGAACGAAGGCCGAGAAATCGGCCGGAAGTCGTGCGCGTCCGCTCCTTGAGAACTCAACAGCGTGCCGAAAGTCAGTGCCAAGTAATACCCCGTGCCGGCCCTTTTGTGGGTTGGCTGGGATTCCTTTGGT
>NZ_SSXB01000063.1:0-23410 GCF_021698995.1 Blastococcus sp. KM273129
CAGCTGGCCTTCGGCCGGCGGGTGGCGCGCGGCCAGCGCGTCCCGCAGGTCGTCGGACAGGGCCTCGAAGCGCGAGCCGCCCTCACCACCGCCGCGCGTCAGCGACGCCAGCGTGAGCACGGTACCGTCGCCGTCGCCGGCGGGCTCGGCCCGGGCGAAGACGCGCTCGCGGCGGAGCAGCAGCATGCCGAGCAGCCCGCCCAGGAGGACGATCGAGGCGCCCAGCACCCAGAGCTGCCCGGGGTCGTGCGAGTACTGCAGGGCGGCGAACTCCTTGACCCCGCTGAAGGTGATGCGGGTGCCGTCGGGCAGGTCGAACGACTCCCCCACCGAGAGGTTCGCCGAGCCGACCTCGGTGAGCCGGCCGCGCTCGATCTGGCTCTGGTCGATGGAGTACACCGACTGCGGCAGCCCCGAGTCCAGGCCGAGGTAGCCGGAGTAGGCGATCAGCGCCACCTGCGGGGCCAGGGGCCGCGGGTCGATCGACGTGAGCACACCGCCCTGCACCAGACCCGTCGGGGCGAGGAAGCCCTCCAGCGCCAGCTGCTCCTCCTGCCCCGGGACGTCGGGCAGCTTGAGCGCGCCCTCGCTGGCCATCGTCCCCTGGTCGGTGGGCAGGAAGGGCACGGTCAGGTCGGTGAAGGTGGTCCCGTCCGGGACGGTGACGGTGAACGACGGGCTGAAGCCGTGGCCGGTGACGTAGACGCGGTCGCCGTCGAGGCGCAGCGGGTCGTTCACGCCGATGGTGCGGGAGCGCTCCTCGCCGGCCGGGGCGCCGTAGCGGATGTCGGCGGTGAACGAGGCCGCCGTGAGGTTCTCCTCGTACTCGGCGGTGAACTGGTCGAGGTCGACGCAGAGGGCGTTGAGGTCGCCGCTGTCCACCAGCGGGCCCGCGGAGTAGGTGTCGTACTGCTGGAACGAGTTGCAGAAGCCCTGCCCCTCGGTGACCAGGATGCTGCCCTCGTAGCCCCACAGCTTCCCGCCGGCGAGGCCGAGCAGGAGGGCGAGCAGGGAGAGGTGGAAGACCAGGTTGCCGGTCTCCTTGAGGTAGCCCTTCTCCGCGGAGAGCTCCGGGCCGCGCGCCCCCTCGCGGCGGACGACGCGGAAGCGGCGCACCCGGAGCTCCTCCTCGACGACGTCGAGCGCGGCGCCGGGGTCGGAGGGGGTGGCGAGGCGGCCGGCGTCGGGGAGCCGGAGCAGGTTGCGCGGGGCCGGCGGCGGCGGGGTGCGCAGCGCGCGGGCGTGCTCGGCGGCGCGCGGCACGACGCAGCCGATCAGCGAGACGAACAGCAGCAGGTAGACCGCCGCGAACCACGGCGAGCTGAAGACGTCGAACAGGTACAGCCGGTCGAGCACCGGGGCGAGTTCGGGGTGGTCGGCGAAGTACTGGTTGACGTTGTTCTGCGACAGCGAGCGCTGCGGCAGCAGCGAGCCCGGCACGGCCGCCAGCGCCAGCAGGAACAGCAGCACGATCGCCGTCCGCATGGCGGTCAGCCGCCGCCACCAGCGCAGCAGCAGCCCGCCGAACCGCCGGCCCGCGGAGGGCCCCGGCGGCGGGGCGGGCGCGGCCGGGCGCGAGGGTGCCTCGACGCTCACAGCGCCGACTCCCCGAGGCCGGTGGCGGCCAGCCACGCGCGCAGCCAGCCCATCATCTCGGTCCACGCGCCGGTGAGCAGCAGCAGCCCGATCAGCACCAGCACGGCGCCGCCGAAGCGGGTGACCGCGCGGGCGTGCCGGCGCAGGAACGAGGTGGCGCCGACCGCCCAGCGGGCGCCGAGCGCGACCAGCAGGAAGGGCACGCCCAGCCCCAGGCAGTACGCGACGCCGAGCAGCGCGCCGCGGCCGGCGGTCGCCTCGGAGACCGCCAGCGAGTACACCGCGCCGAGCGTCGGCCCCAGGCACGGCGTCCAGCCCAGCCCGAAGACGATGCCGAGCAGCGGGGCGCCCGCCAGCCCGGCGACCGGGCGGGCGGTGAGGCGCTTGGTGCGCTGCAGCAGCGGCAGCCAGCCCAGGAAGCCCAGCCCGACGACGACGGTGATCGCGCCGAAGACCCGGTTGAGGGTGTCGGCGTGCTCCACCAGGAGCCGGCCCAGGCCGCCGAACGCGGCGCCGAAGGCCACGAAGACGAGGGTGAAGCCGAGCACGAACAGGAGCGCGCCGAGCACCATGCGGCCCCGCGGCGCGCGCTCGTCCACCGGCGCGCGCACCGCCGTCGCCGTCCCGCCGCCGGCGGGTGTGGCGGTGGGCGCGGGTGCGGCCGTGCGGGCACCGCTGCCGACCAGGCCGGTGACGTAGGACAGGTAGCCGGGGACCAGCGGCAGCACGCACGGGGAGGCGAAGCTGATCAGCCCCACGAGCGCGGCGACGCCGGCCGCCACGAGCAGCGGCCCGTCGGCGACCAGGCCGGCGAAGGTCTCGCCCACGGTCAGATCCCCTCCGCCAGCACCTGGTCCAGCACCGTCCGCAGGTCGTCCTGCTGCACGGCGGCGGTGTACACCGCGGCCACCCGGCCCTCCCGGTCCAGCACGATGGTGGACGGGATGGCGTTGGCGGGGTAGTCCCGGAAGGCGAGGGCGACCTCGCCGCGCGGGTCGAACAGCGACGGGAAGGTGATCTCCCCGCCGTCCAGGAAGGCCTGCGCGAGCTGCCGGTCGTCCTTGACGTTGATCCCGAGGAACTCCACGCCCTCGGCCCCCACCTCGCCGTAGACCTCCTCGAACTCCGGCGTCTCCACCCGGCAGGGCGGGCACCAGGAACCCCAGAAGTTGATGACCGCGATCTCGCCGTCCAGCGTGGCCGAGTCGAACGAGCCGCCGTCGAGCAGCTCGCCGGTGAACCGCGGGGCGGCCTGCCGCTCGGCGGGCGGGATCACCTCGCCGGCCGGGGTACCGGCCACGAAGCGGAACTCCCCGCCGTTGTTGACGTCGACGGCGTCCGAACCCGTGCTGCACCCGGTGAGCAGCGCCGCCGCGAGGACGGCCGTGAGCACCCGCCTCATGCGCCCGGCACCGCGTCGGGGTCGGTGGCGCCGGCCGGCTCGGCGTAGGTGACGCCGACGAAGCGGTCGTCCTCGTAGGTGAGCGAGGTGACGCTGGCCAGCGAGCACTGGCGGCGGCGCGGGTCGTGGGCGAAGCGGCGCCCCTCGACGTGCAGCCGGGTGGTCCAGATGGGCAGCTGGTGGCTGACCAGCACCGCCTCGTGGCCCCGCGCGGCGTCCCGGGCGGCCTCGACCGCGGCGATCATCCGCGCGGCGATCTCGACGTAGGGCTCGCCCCAGGAGGGCGCGATGGGGTTGCGCAGCTTCCACCAGTTGCGGGGGGCCCGGAAGACGCCGCCCCCGCGGCCCACGACCGTGCCCTCGAAGGCGTTGCCCGCCTCGATGATCCGCTCGTCGACGGCGACCTCCAGCCCGGTGGCCTCGGCCAGCGGGCGGATGGTCTGCCGGGCCCGCTCCAGCGGGCTGGACACCAGGTGGACGACGTCCCGCCCGCGGAACCACTCCGCGGCCGCGACCGCCATGGCCTCGCCGGCGGCGGACAGCCGGTACCCGGGCAGCCGGCCGTAGAGCACGCCGGCGGGGTTGTGCACCTCGCCGTGCCGGAGGAGGTGGACGACGGTGGTGGTCACGAGGAGCGCTCGCTGTCGACCGCGCCGGTGCGGTGGGTGTCGACCTCGGCGGCGGCGCGGGCCGCGGCGGGCAGCGCCTCGAGCACGCGGTCCAGCGCCTCGCCGTCGAGCTGGGCGTTGACGAACCACGCCTCGAACGCCGACGGCGGGAGGTAGACCCCGCGCGCCAGCAGCGCGTGGAAGAACGCGGTGTAGCGGGAGACGTCCTGCGTGCGGGCGTCGTCGTAGTCGCGCACCTGCCGCTCGTCGGGCACGAAGAAGACCGAGAACATGCTGCCGGCCTGCTGCACCCGGTGCGGCACCCCGGCGGCGAACAGCGCCGCGCTGGCGGCGCCGCGCAGCACCGCGGAGACCTCGTCGCAGCGCGCGTAGACCTCGTCGGTGCAGTTGCGCAGCGTGGCCAGCCCCGCCGCGACCGCCACCGGGTTCCCCGAGAGGGTCCCCGCCTGGTAGACCGGCCCGCTGGGCGCGAGGTGGTCCATGAGGTCGGCCCGGCCGCCGAACGCCGCGGCCGGCAGCCCGCCGCCCATGACCTTGCCGAAGGTGAACAGGTCGGCGTCGACCGGGTCCAGGCCGTACCAGCCCGACCGCGAGACGCGGAAGCCGGTCATGACCTCGTCGAGCACCAGCAGCGCCCCGTGCGCGGCGGTGATCCGCCGCAGCTCGGCGTTGAACCCGTCCAGCGGGGGCACGACGCCCATGTTGCCGGGCGCGGCCTCGCTGACGACCGCGGCGATCTGCGACCCCCGCTCGGCGAAGACCGCCTCGACGGCGGCGACGTCGTTGTACGGCAGCACGACCGTGTCGGCGGCGGCGCCGGTCGTCACCCCGGGGGTGTCGGGCAGCCCGAGCGTGGCCACGCCCGACCCGGCCGAGGCCAGCAGCGCGTCGACGTGCCCGTGGTAGTTGCCGGCGAACTTGACCAGCAGCGGCCGGCCGGTCACGCCGCGGGCCAGGCGCACGGCCGAGAGCACCGCCTCGGTGCCCGAGTTGACCAGCCGGACCCGTTCCACCGGGGCCACCCGGCTGCGGATCTCCTCGGCGAGCTCGAGCTCGCCCTCGGTGGGGGCGCCGAAGGAGAGCCCGCGGCGGGCGGCCGCGGTCACCGCCTCGACGACCGCGGGGTGCGCGTGACCCAGGATCATCGGCCCCCAGGAGCTGACCAGGTCGACGTAGCGCCGCCCGTCGGCGTCGGTGAGCCAGGGACCCGAGCCCTCGGCCATGAAGCGCGGCGTGCCGCCCACGGCGCGGAAGGCCCGCACCGGGCTGTTCACGCCGCCCGGGGTGATCGCCTGACCGCGGGCGAAGAGGCCGGCCGAGACGGGGGCCTCGTAGGTGTAGGGCGGGCTGTCCAACGAGGTCACGTCCCCAGTGTGCCCTCTGCGTCGGGCGAGCGGTCGGAGGCATCGCGCACACCCCCGAGCAGGGCGGCCCGCAGCGCCGCCGGGTCCCGCGTCGGGACCAGCACCGTCCGGCCGCCGGCCAGCCGCAGCGGCAGCCCCGTGCGGCCGCGCGGCAGCGACCAGCCCCCGCCGAGGACGGGGGCGCCGGCGTCCACCCCGGCGTCGGCACCGCGCAGCGCGCTCGCGTCGACGTCACCCAGCGGCACCCGCTCGCGGCCCACCGCCAGGCCGTCGGCGTCCACCCGCACGGTCCACACCCGGCGGGCCGAGAGGCAGCCGATCGCGACCACGCCCGGCACCGCGACCAGCGTGAGCACCCAGGCCAGCGGGGGGACGTCGGGACCGGGCAGCAGCAGGTCCCAGACGGCGAAGAGCCCGAGGACCCCGGCGACCAGCCAGAACGGCCGCCAGGAGCCCCCGGGCTCGACGTACGTCATGTCCCCGCCCACCCCGGGCTCAGCGGGCCAGCAGCCGCGCTGCCTCGACGGCCCAGTAGGTGAGCACCTGACCGGCGCCCGCACGGCGGATGGCGACCAGCGTCTCGAGGATCGCCCGCTCGCGGTCCACCCAGCCGTTGGCGGCGGCCGCCTCGACCATCGCGTACTCGCCGCTGACCTGGTAGGCGCTCACCGGCACCTGCACCGCCCCGGCGACCCGCGCCACGATGTCCAGGTAGGGCAGCGCCGGCTTCACCATGACCGCGTCGGCGCCCTCGGCGAGGTCCTGCGCCACCTCGCGCAGCGCCTCGTCGGCGTTCGGCGGGTCCATCTGGTAGGTCGACCGGTCGCCGAACTGCGGCGCGCCCTCGGCCGCCTCGCGGAACGGCCCGTAGAAGCCGGAGGCGTACTTGGCCGCGTAGGCCAGGATCGGCACCTCGGTGAACGCCGCGCTGTCCAGCCCGGCGCGGATCGCCGCCACCTGGCCGTCCATCATCCCGCTCGGCGCGACGAGGTGGGCGCCGGCCTGCGCCTGCGCGATCGCCACCGCGGCGTACCGGTCCAGCGTCGGGTCGTTGTCGACCACGCCCGCGGGCGTGACCACACCGCAGTGCCCGTGGTCGGTGTACTCGCACAGGCAGAGGTCCGCCATCAGCACCAGCTCGTCGCCGAGGTCCGCCCGCAGGTGCTGCAGCGCCACGTTGACCACGCCGTCGGCGGCGTCGGCCTGCGAGCCGACGGGGTCCTTGCCCGACGGGATGCCGAAGAGCATGAGCCCGCCGATGCCGGCCTCGGCCGCCTCGTGCGCGGCCTTCCGCAGCGAGTCCTGGGTGTGCTGGACGACGCCGGGCATCGAGCCGATCGCGACCGGCTCGTCGATGCCCTCCTTGACGAAGACCGGCAGCACCAGGTCGGCCGGGGCCACCCGGGTCTGCGCGGTCAGCCGCCGCAGCGCGGGCGTCGACCGCAGCCGGCGCCCGCGCGCGAAGCCCGGGCTGGCTCCCTGCAGCCGTCCCGCCCCGCCGCCCGCGCCCGTCACCTGCCCTCGCCGTCCTCCGCCTCGCGCAGCGACAGGGCGTGCTCGGCGAGCGCGTCCACCAGCGGCCCGACGGCGGCCGTCTCGGGCTGCACGTCGACCCGCAGGCCGAACTCCTGCGCGCTGGCCGCCGTCGCCGGGCCGATCACCGCGACGACGGTCTTGGCGTGCGGCTTGCCCGCGATGCCGACGAGGTTGCGGACGGTGCTGGACGAGGTGAAGCAGACGGCGTCGAAGCCGCCGCCCTTGATCGCCTCGCGCACCGCGGCCGGCGGCGGGGCGGCCCGCACGGTCCGGTAGGCGGTGACGTCGTCGATCTCCCAGCCGCGCTCGACCAGCCCGGCCGCGAGGGTCTCGGTGGCGATGTCGGCGCGGGGCAGCAGCACCCGCTCGATCGGGTCGAGCACGTCGTCGTACTCGGGGAAGTCGGCGAGCAGGCCCTGGCTGGACTGCTCCCCGGTGGGCACCAGCTCCGGCTGGATGCCGAACTCCCGGACCGCGTCGGCGGTCTGCTCGCCGACGCAGGCGACCTTCACGCCGGCGAAGGCGCGGGCGTCCAGGCCCAGCTCGACGAACTTCTCCCGCACGGCCTTCACCGCGTTCACCGAGGTGAAGACGATCCAGCCGTAGCGGCCGGTGACCAGGCCCTTGATGGCGCGGTCCATCTGCGCGGGGCTGCGCGGCGGCTCCACGGCGATCGTCGGCACCTCCACCGGCACCGCCCCGTAGGCGCGCAGCCGGTCGCTCATCTCCCCGGCCTGGTCCTTGGTGCGCGGCACGAGCACCCGCCAGCCGAACAGCGGGCGGCTCTCCCACCAGGAGAGCCGGGCGCGCTTGTCGACGGCGGCGCCGACGGTGGCCACCACCGGCCCGCTGAGCGGGTCGAGCCCGGCGGTCTTCTCCGCCACGGCGGCCAGCTTGGTCACCAGGCTCTTCTGGCCGGTGCCCGAGCCGCCGGTGGTGACGACCACCGGGGTGCTGCCGGCCAGGCCGCCCTCCACCAGGCGCACGGCGGCGTCGGGGAGCTGGTCGGCGGTGCCCTGGAGCACCAGCGTGCCCCCCGTACCGGCGGCGGCGCCGGCCAGCGCGGGCAGGTCCACGTCGGTGCGCAGGTCCGCGGTCACCGCGGTGCTGCCCAGCGCGACGCCCGCGAAGGCGGGGACGGCGGTGGCGGTGGCGACCCCCGGCACCACGTCGAAGGGCACCGAGGTGCGGCCGACGGCGAGCACCTCCTTGACCACGTCGTCGGAGGTGTAGGGGTCACCGGTGACGAGCCGGACGACGACGGCGCCGTTCTTCGCGGCCGCCACGGCGCCCTTGGCCACCTCCGCGGGCTCGCCGGACACCGGCGTGAGCTCGGCCTCCGGGTTGGCCTCGCGGACGGCGTCCTGGACGGCGGAGGCGACGTCGGGGTCGACGAGCACCACCGCCGCCTCGGCCAGCGCGGCGCTCGCGCGGGCGGTGAGCATGCCCGGGTCACCCGGGCCGGCGCCGACGAACACGACCCGGCCGGACTGGCCCGCGGTCTTGCGGAAGCGCGTCATGGCGTGCTCCTGATCCTGGCCCGACGAGGTCGGGCGTCTGGTATGGCCCGAGTCGCTCGGGCGTCTTCTGGGGTCTGGGTGGGGTGGGGGGTCACTCGCCGGCCGCCATCAGCGCGGCGGCGCCCCGGTCGAGCAGCTCCGCGGCGAGGCCCCGGCCGAGCGCCGCGGCGTCGGCCGGCGCGCCGGTGGCCGAGCCGCGGACGGAGTCGCTGCCGTCGATGGCGGTCACCGAGGCCCGGAGGAACAGCTCGGGGCCGGTCTCCCCCTCGGCGACCTCGGCGTAGGCGGCGACCGGGGCGCTGCACCCGGCCTCGAGCGCGGCCAGGGTGGCGCGCTCGGCCACCACGCAGGCGCGCGTGGCGGCGTCCTCGAGCCGGCCCAGGAGCTCGCGGGTGCGGGCGTCGCTGGTCCGGCACTCCACGGCCAGGGCCCCCTGGGCCGGGGCGGGGAGCACCTGCAGCGGGTCGAGGGTCTCGGTGATCCGGTCGGTGCGGCCGATCCGGCTCAGTCCGGCCCGGGCCAGGACGACGGCGTCCAGGTCACCGGGGCCGCCGGGCGAACCGGCCACCCGGGCGAGCCGGCTGTCGACGTTGCCGCGGATGGGCACGACCTCCAGGCCGAGGCCGAGGGCGCGCAGCTGGGCCACGCGCCGCGGGGCGCCGGTGCCGATCCGCGAACCGGGCGGGAGCTCGCCGAGGGTCAGCCCGTCACGGGCCACCAGGGCGTCGCGCGGATCCTCCCGCACGGGCACGGCGGCGAGGGCGAGCCCCGGCTCGGGCGCGGTGGGCAGGTCCTTGTAGCTGTGCACGGCGAGGTCCACCTCGCCGTCCAGCAGGGCGCGGCGGATCGCCGTCACGAACACGCCGGTGCCGCCCAGCTGGGCGATCGCCGCCGAGGACCGGTCGCCCTCGGTGCTGATCAGCACCAGCTCGACCGGCACGCCGGTGGCCGCGGTCAGGGCGTCGGCGACCGCGCGGGACTGGGTCTGCGCGAGCACGCTGGCCCGGGTGCCCAGCCGCAGCGGGGTCGCGGCGCCCGCCGCCGCGGTCGCGGTGACCTGCACGTCGGTGGCGGTCATGCCGGGCCTCCCGGGCGGTCGGGGTCGACGGTGACGGCGTCGGCCAGCCGGCCGGCACCGGGGGTGACGTCGGCGTCGATGCCCAGCCCGAACAGTGCCCGCAGCGCGCCCGCGTAGTCGGTTCCACCCGGCGTGGCGGCCAGTTCCTTGACCCGCACGGTGGGCTCGTGCAGCAGCTTGTCGACGACGCGGCGGACCGTGCGGGAGATCTCGGCGCGGGCGCGCGCGTCCAGGTCGGGCAGCCGGCCGGCGAGCCGCAGCAGCTCGGCGTCGACCACCTCGGCCGCCTGGCTGCGCAGCGCGGAGACGGTGGGCCCCACCTCGGCGGCCTGCCGCTCGGCGCGCAGCAGCGCCGCCTCCGCCTCGATCATCGCGCGGGCGGCGCTGATGTCGTCGGCCGCCACCGGGCCGGCGGTGGCAAGGCCGTCGTGCCGCTCGCCCTGGAGGAGGGCCAGGTCGACGACGTGCACGCCGGGCAGGGCGGCGACGCCGGGGTCCACGTCGCGGGGCAGCGCGAGGTCGATGACCACCAGCGGCCGGTCCCGGCGGCCGGTCATCGCCGGGGCGACGACGTCGGTGCCCACGACCAGCCCGGTGGCGCCGGTGCAGGTGACCAGCACGTCCGCGGCGGCGATCTCCCCGCCCATGCGCGACAGCGGCGCGGCGCGGCCCCCGACCGCCTCGGCCAGCCGCCCGGCCGACGCCGGGGTGCGGCTGCTGACCACCACGTCGGCGCCGCGGCGGGCCAGCGTGGTGGCGGCGAGCGCGCCCATGGAGCCCGCGCCGACGACGAGGACGGGGCGGCCGGCGAGCGCACCGATGCGGGCCTCGGCCCGGTCGAGGGCGACCGAGACCAGCGACGCACCGGCCCGGTCGATGCCGGTCTCGGAGTGCACCCGCTTGCCCACGCGCAGCGCGCGCTGGGCGACCGGGTGCAGGGCGCGACCGACCGTGCCCTCCTCGCGGGCGAGGGCGTAGGCGGCACGGAGCTGGCCCAGCACCTGGGTCTCCCCGACCACCATGGAGTCCAGCCCGGCCGCCACGGTGAACAGGTGGGCCACCGCCTGGTCCTCGTAGTGCACGGTCACGTACGGGGAGAGCTCCTCGACCGTGGCGCCGGCCTGGCGGGCCAGCACGCGGCTGACGTCGGTGACGCCGCCGTGGAACCGCTCGACCTCGGCGAAGACCTCCACCCGGTTGCAGGTGGCCAGCACCAGCGCCTCGCTGACGTGGTCGCTGCCGACGAGCTCGTGCAACGCCTTGACCCGGTCGTCGGCGCCCATCGCGAACTGCTCCAGCAGTGCGACCGGTGCGGTCTGGTGGCTCACGCCCACCGCCAGGAGGCTCATGCCGACGCCTCCCCCACGGGCACCCGCTGCTGGCTCAGGAAGGCGAGCACCTGCAGCTCCACGGAGAGGTCGACGTGGCGGACGTCGACGCCCGCCGGGGCCGACAGGGTCACCGGCGCGAAGTTCAAGATGCTCCTCACCCCGGCCGCGGCGAGCCGGTCGCAGACCTGCTGGGCGACGTCGGCCGGCGTCGCGATGACCCCGATGGAGGCCTCGGTGGCCGCCACGACCGCCTCCAGGTCGGCCACGTCGCGCACGGTCAGCCCGCCGATGCACTGGCCGATGCGGTCCGGGGCGGCGTCGAGCAGGCCGACGAACTCGAAGCCGCGGCTGCCGAACCCCGCGTAGTCGGCGAGCGCCGAACCGAGGTTGCCGAGGCCCACGAGCACGCAGGCCCGCGAGCGCTCGGCGCCCAGCACGCGGGCGATCCGCTCGCGCAGCGCCCGCACGTCGTAGCCGACCCCGCGGACGCCGCAGGACCCCAGGTGCGAGAGGTCCTTGCGCAGCCCGGCGGGGTTGACGCCGGCCGCGGAGGCGAGGTCGCCGGAGGAGACGGTCGTCCGGCCGCCGTCGGCGAAGCTGGTCAGCACCCTCAGGTACACGGCCAGGCGGGCGACGGTGGCCTCCGGGATCGACCGGGGCCGCGGCTGGATCACGGGCTCTCCACAGCGGTCGCACCCGGGGGCCCGGCGGGCGCCGGGGGCGGGGCTGCGACATCGGGGACGCGGGCGCTCGACGCGCTCGCGTCCGCCACGGTAACCGCTTGTGAACGCAGGAACAAAGTCCCCAGGGCGGCAACGGGCCGCTGACCTGGACCGATCCGCCCAGAGATGTGGCGGACACCACCGTAACCACCGGGGCGCCGCCACCCGGACGGGGGGTCAGCCCGCCGAGCCCTCCGGCAGGCCGAGGTCCCGGCGCAGCCGGGGGACGTCGAGCGTGAAGTAGGAGTGCTCCCGGCCGTCGACCAGCAGCACCGGCACCCGGTCGCCGTACTCGGCCTGCAGCTCCGGGTCGGTGTCGACGTCGACCTCCACCGGCGCCAGGCCGGCGCTCGCGGCGATCGGGGCCAGCTGCTCGGCCGCGGTCAGGCACAGGTGGCAGCCCTGGCGCACCAGCAGCTCCAGCCGCTCAGCCACCGGTGCCCTCCTCGCCCTCCGCCGACGCCGCAGGATCGGTGGTGCCCGTGAGCCCCAGCTCGCGCAGCCGGGCACGGCTGACCTTGCCGGTGAGCGAGTGCGGCAGCGACGGGAGGAAGTGCACCGACGTCGGCACCTTGTAGCGGGCCAGCGACCCCGCCGCGTGGGCCTGCAGCTCCCCCACCGTCAGCCGCTCCCCCGGCGCCAGGGCGACGACGGCGCGCACCGCGGACCCGGTGCGGGCGTCGGGGACGCCGATCACCGCGCTCTCCAGCACGGCCGGGTGCTGGTCCAGGACGCGCTCCACCTCGGCCGGGTAGACGTTGAAACCGCTGACGAGCACCAGGTCGCTGCGCCGGTCCACCAGGTGCAGGTCGCCCTCGGCGTCGCGGTAGGCGAGGTCACCGGTGCCGAGCCAGCCGTCGGCGTCCGGCCCGTCGGCCCCGTCGGGCCAGTAGCCGGAGAACAGGTTGGGGCCGCGCACCCAGATCTCGCCGGGCCCCTCGTCGGCGCTGTCCTCGGCGCCCTCCGTGCCGGCGTCGTCGTCGCCCGGGAGCGGCGCCGCGGCGGCGGTGTCGCGCAGCACCAGCTCCAGCCCCGGCACCGGGCCGCCGATGCAGGCGGGCTTGGCCCGCCCGGTGGCGAGGGTGCTGGCCACGACGGGCGCGGCCTCGGTGAGGCCGTAGCCCTCCCAGACCGTGACGCCGGCGCGCTCGCGCATCGCCGTCCACACCTCCTCGGGCAGCGGCGCGGCACCGGCGGAGGCGATGCGGACAGCGGCGAACGCGCGGCGCAGCTCGGCGTCGGGGTGGGCGGGGTCCGCGCGGTTGCCGGCGTCGGCCGCGGCGAGCCAGGCCTGGTACATCGGCGGCGCCCCCGGCACCGTGGTGACCCGCTCCTCGGCCATGAGCGCCAGCGAGGCCCGCGGGTCGAAGGTCTCCTGCAGCACGGCGCAGGCGCCGGTGGCCGCGACCAGGCCGAAGCCGGCGTTGAGGCCGTACACGTGGAAGAGCGGCAGCACCAGCAGCACCCGGTCGTCGGAGCGCACCGGCGGCGGGGTCATGGCCAGGCACTGCTCCTGGTTGGCGCGCAGCGCACCCGAGGTGAGCATCGCGCCCCGCGGCCGGCCGGTGGTCCCGCTCGTGTAGCAGAGGAAGGCCAGCGCGGCGGGGTCGTCGGGCACCGCGGGCACCGGCCCCTCCGCCTCCGGCGGACCGGGACAGACCGGCACCCCGGCCAGCTCGTCGCGCGTGCCGGGCGCGACCAGCAGCGAGGCGCCGGAGTCGGTGAGCACGTGCTCGAGCTCCGGGTCGGTGTAGGCGGTGTTCACCGGGACGACGACGAGGCCCACGCGCAGCCCGCCCAGCACCGCGCGCAGCCAGTCCACCCCGTTGGGCAGCTGGACGGCGACCCGGTCCCCCGCCCGGAGCCCGCGGCCGGCGTAGCCCGCCGCGACCCGGTCCGCGGCCGCGTCGAGCTCCGCCCAGCTGAGCCGGCGGCCCCCGGCCACCACGGCGGGGGCGTCGGGGTCGCGCTGCGCGGCGGCGCGGACCAGCGCGGCCAGCGAGGTGCCTGCCTCGGGCACGGGTAGCTCCTGTCGTCGGGACGGCGCGCAGCCCGGCCCGCCGTGCGCCCGGGGACGCGCGGGGGCAGGCTGCCGTGGACGGGCACGGGCGATGTTGTCACCATGGGGCCCGTGCCGCAGCCCGCGCGCGCCCTCCGGCGCGCCCGGCGAAACCAGGACGGTCCAGGCAGAGCGGGCCGAGGAGGAGGTCGAACGCCCCGCATGCCGCACCCCCTGGACGCCGAGCGGTCGGCCGGCGCCGGCTCCCGCCCGCGTCCGACACCGTTCCCCCGGGCCAGCGCCGAGGCCCTGCCCGCGCCCCCGCCGCCCGCCGCCGCGGAGCTGGCGACCGAGGTCGTCGCGGAGCTCGCGGAGATCGCGGCCGCCGACCCCGGCCCCGTCGCGGCCGGCGACGTGGACGTGTGGGAGCTGGTGCGCCGCACCCAGGCGGGTGACGCCGAGGCGTTCGGCCGGCTCTACGACCACTACGTGACGCTGGTGCACCGGTACGCCTACCACCGGGTCGGCGACCGGGCGACGGCCGAGGACGTCACCAGCGAGACCTTCGTGCGCGCGCTGCGGCGGATCGACTCGCTGTCGTTCCAGGGCCGCGACGTCGGCGCCTGGCTGGTGACGATCGCCCGCAACATCATCCGCGACCAGGTGAAGAGCAGCCGCTTCCGGCTGGAGGTCAGCACCGCGGACATGCGGGACGCCGACCGGGCCACCGACGGCCCCGAGGACGCCGTGCTGCAGCACCTCACGAACGAGCAGCTGCTGGCCTGCGTGAGGCAGCTGGGGAGCGAGCAGCAGGAGTGCATCGTGCTGCGGTTCCTGCACGGTCTGTCCGTCGCCGAGACTGCCGAGATCATGGGCAAGAAGGACGGCGCGATCAAGGCGCTCCAGCACCGGGCGGTCCGGCGGCTGGCGAGCCTGCTCCCCGAGGGCCTGCGGTGACCACCGCGCCGCGACCGGCCGTAACCGGCGGGCCCGCCCCGTCGTTGGGCAGGTCGCGGCGGGCGTCCGTCGCGAGCGGGACGTGCGCCGAGGCGAGGACGGGAGGTGGCGGGTGATCCGGCCCGAGGACGGCTCGACCCCGACCGGCCCCGACACCGGGACCGCGGTCATCGCCCGTCTGGAGTCCCTCGCCGACCAGCTCGACACCGGTCCCGATCCCCAGTTCCGGTCCCGGTCGCGCGCCCGGCTGGTGGCGATGGCCGCCGTCCGCACGCCCGAGCCGGCGCCGCGCTCCCTGCGCCACCGGCTGTTGGCCGCCCGGGCCGTGGACCGACCCCCGTCGCGGTGGCGGGGACGGATCACCGCCGGGCTCGCCGGCGCGGCGGTCGGGGTGACCGGCCTGGCCGCCCTGGTCGCCGTCGCGGCCGGCGCGCAGCCGGGCGACCCCCTCTACGACCTCAAGCGCGGCACCGAGCAGACGCAGCTGGCGCTGGCCGGCGACAGCCGCGGGCAGACCCTCCTGGAGCTGGCCGGCACCCGGCTGGAGGAGCTGGCCCTCCTCGTCGGGACCGGGGACCCGGTGCTGGTCGAGCGCACCCTGCGGACCATGGACGAGCACACCACCCAGGCAGTCGGCTGGCTCACCGCCCAGGCCGTCCGGTCGGTCGACACCGCGCCGCTGGAGGTGCTGTCCCGCTGGACCGCCGGGCAGTCCGGCGGGCTGGCCGCCCTGGCCGGCGAGGTGCCGGCCGGCGCAGCCCCCGCGTACGCGCGCTCGACCGACCTGCTGGGCACCCTGGCCACCCGGGTGGAGGAGCTCCGCGGGGCGCTGCGGTGCCCGACCGGGCCGGCCGTGGCGGGGGACGACGCCCTGGGCCCGGTCCCCGGGATCTGCCTCGCCGACACGCCGGTGGCCGTCGTCGAGGAGCCCCCCGGCACGGTCCCGCCCGTCGCCGGCACCCCCGCCGACGTCCCGCCGTCGGCGGGGCCGTCCACACCGCCGGTGCCGGCGGCGCCTCCGGCGTCCGGCAGCCCGCCAGCCGGCGAACCGCAGCGACCCGGGCCGGACGTGCGCACGGGCAGCCCGACGCCCACGCCGCGCACCCTCCCCCGGCCGCCGGTGCCCGACCTGCCGCAGCCCGAGCGCCCCGTCACCGGGCCGAGCGCCAGCACGCCCCCGCCGGTGGTGGCCGTCCCGCTGCCCGGCCCGCTGGAGGTCTGCCTGCCCCCGCTGATCACCGTGGGTGAGTGCTGACCGGGAACTGACCGGGGGCAACGCCCCGGCTAGGGTCGACGGAGCGGTGCCCGGGCCGCGGCGGGGCCAGCCCCGGGACCGTCGAGCCGGATCGAGTGAGGGAGGTCGTCGTGCCGCGACTGTCGGTGCGCGGTCGCCGCGCCACGCAGCCCGCCGGGGAGACCCGCGCCCACGTCGCCGGCGCCGCCTCCGCGGCGGCCGCCGAGGTCGCGAGCCCGCCCGCCGTCGAGCCCGACCTCACCGCCGCCGCGTTCTTCGACGTCGACAACACGATGATGATGGGCGCGTCGCTGTTCTGGTTCGCCCGCGGGCTGGCGGCGCGGAAGTACTTCTCCAACCGGGACCTCGCCCGGTTCGTCTGGCAGCAGGCGAAGTTCCGCATCGCCGGCAACGAGAGCGCCGACGACATGCTCACCATCCGCGAGAACGCCCTGGCCTTCGTCGCCGGCCGCGAGGTCGCCGAGATCCAGCAGGCCGGTGAGGAGATCTACGACGAGCTGATGGCCGACCGCATCTGGTCGGGCACCCGCGCGCTGGCCCAGCAGCACCTCGACGCCGGGCAGCGGGTGTGGCTGGTGACGGCGACGCCGGTGGAGCTGGCGTCGATCATCGCCCAGCGGCTGGGCCTGACCGGGGCGCTGGGCACCGTCTCGGAGATCGTCGACGGGCGGTACACCGGCCGTCTGGTCGGGGAGCTCATGCACGGGCCGGCGAAGGCCGAGGCGGTCCTGGCGCTGGCCGAGCGGGAGGGGCTGGACCTGTCCCGGTGCACCGCCTACAGCGACTCGGCCAACGACCTGCCCATGCTCTCCCTGACCGGCACCGCCGTCGCCGTGAACCCCGACACCGAGCTGCGGGCAGCGGCCCGGGCCCGCGGCTGGACGATCCGCGACTTCCGCACCGGCCGGAAGGCGGCGAAGATCGGCGTCCCCACGGTGGCGGCGGCCGCGCTCTCCGGCGGGCTCGTCGGGGGCGCGGTGGCGCTGCGGCGGCGCAACAAGCTGCCCTGGTAGACCCCTGCGGAGGTCGTCAGCGGGCGAAGACGCCCGGGCGCCGCAGGAGGAGCTGGTACAGCGAGTGCTGGATGGTCTCGCGCACCTGGTCGGTCAGGTTGAACACCAGCATCGGGTCCTCCGCGGCGGCCGGGCCGTAGGACGCCGTCTCGATCGGCGCACCGAAGGCGATCAACCACTTCGAGGGCAGCGGCACCAGGCCGAGGGGACCCAGCAGCGGGAAGGTCGGTGTGACCGGGAAGTAGGGCAGCCCGAGGAGCCGGGCGAGGGTGCGGGCGTTGCCGACCATCGGGTAGATCTCCTCGGCGCCCACGATGGCGCACGGGATGATCGGCGCCCCGGTGCGCAGGGCCGCGGAGACGAAGCCGCCCCGGCCGAAGCGCTGCAGCGTGTAGCGCTCGCGGAACGGCTTGCCGATGCCCTTGAAACCCTCCGGGAAGACGCCGACCAGCTCGCCGCCGGTGAGCAGCCGCTCGGCGTCCTCGTTGCAGGCGAGGGTGGCGCCGAACTTTCGCGCCAGCGCGCCGACGACCGGCAGCTCGAAGACCAGGTCGGCGCCGAGCAGGCGGAACCGGCGGCCGGCCGGGTGCTCGTCGTGCAGCGCCACGGTGGTCATGAGCGCGTCGATCGGCAGCGTGCCGGAGTGGTTGGCCACCACGAGGGCGCCGCTGTCCGAGGGCACGTTCTCCAGGCCGGAGGTCTCCACCCGGAACCAGGACCGGAACAGCGGGCGCAGCGCCGGCAGCAGGACGTGGTCGGCGAGGTCGGGGTCGAGCCCGAACTCGTCGGTCTCGTACTCACCGGTCAGCCGCCGCTGCAGGAACTCGACCGCGCCGGCCAGCTGCTCCTCCCACCCCGGGGGCGACGGAGGCGCGCTCACGCGGGGCTCGTCGTCCTCGGGGCGCAGCCGGATCACCCGGGCCTCAGGCATCGCGCACCGCCCGCAGCGCCGGGGACGGCGGGGCCGGGCGCAACCGGTGCTCCACGGCCGAGGCGGTGTCGCCGATCCGCCCGAGCAGCGCGCGCAGGCCACCCCCCGCCGCCCGCACCACGGCCGGGTCCAGGACGGGCGGCACGGTGCGCGCGTAGTCGGCCAGCGCCGCGGCGGTGCTGTACCGCGGGGTGTAGCCGAAGTCGCGGCGGAGCACCGTCGTGTCCACCACGCGGCCGAAGTTGAGGAAGCGCATCTGCTCCGGGGAGTAGTCGACGAAGCCGAACCGGCGGGACAGCCGGCCGACCGAGCCCAGGGCGGGCGTCGGCACCGGGACCTCGAGGCGGCCCAGCCGGCGGATGGCCTGCGAGAGCAGGAGGGTGCCCTCGCCGCCCACGTTGACCGTGCCGGCGAACTCACCGGTGGTCGCCCGGGTCAGCGCGGCGAGCGCGTCGTCCTCGTGCAGGAGCTGGACCCGGGCGTCGTACCCCAGGGCCGTCGGCACCAGCGGCATGCGCAGGAAGCCGGTCAGCAGCGAGTCGATGCGGGGGCCGATGAAGTTGGTGAACCGGAGCACGGCCACGTCGACGTCGGGACGGCGGCGGCCGAACGAGCGCACGTAGCCCTCGATGTCGACGCTGTCGCGGGCGAAGCCGCCGGCGGGCACCTGGCGCGCCTGCATGGCCTCGGTGAAGACCGCCGGGTCACGCGACGAGGCGCCGTAGACCGCGCTGGTTGACTTGAGGACGAACCGGCGGACCGACGACGCGCGCTGGCAGGCCGCCAGCAGCTGCATCGTGCCGATGACGTTGAGCTCCTTCATCGGCACCCGCCCGCCGGAGCCGGCGGGGGTGGAGCTGATGTTCATGTGCACCACGGTGTCGACCGACGCCGCGGCGATGACCTTGCCGATCAGCGGGTTGCGGATGTCGGCACGGACGAACTCGGTGCGACCCAGCCGGCGCAGCACGGCCGGCGACGGGGGGACGGTGTCCACCCCGATGACCCGCTCGATGCGCGGATCGGAGGCGAGCTCGGCCGCCAGCGCGCCACCCAGCCACCGGCTCACGCCGGTGACGAGGACGACCGCAGGCGGCACGAGCCTCAGCTCACTTCTTGTTGCGGCGCTGGACGCGCGTCTTCTTCAGCAGCTTGCGGTGCTTCTTCTTCGCCATCCGCTTGCGCCGCTTCTTGATGACCGAACCCACGTGTGTCTCCCGACTTCGAAATGATCAGCTCGAACGCGGCCGCAGAGCCTGCCCTGCCGTCGCCCGGCGACCGAGCGTACCCGAGCCGCAGCGCGGCGATGACACTGTCGCCCTCCGGGCGACACCGCGGCCGGCTGGCGCACCCCGTGTCGCACCGAGCCGTTTCGTCACGCCTCCGCGCACCCCGCAGGGCGCGCTCGACGCGATCATGCGGCGAGCCACCGGCTCCCGTCGGGTGGAGCCGGCCGTCGTTCCCGCCCCGGCCGACCCGGACGAGCCGGGACGAGGGGCGGGGTGTCCTCGGAGGCGACGGCGCTGTCGCGCTCCCGTCCCTCAGGCGATGTCGGTGTAGGCGTCGCGCAGGTAGTCCTGGACGGCGCGCTCCGGCACGCGGAACGAGCGACCGACGCGGACGGCGGAGAGCTCGCCCGCGTGGACCAGGCGGTACACCGTCATCTTGGAGACGCGCATCATGGCGGCGACCTCGGCCACGGTCAGGAAGGTGACGGCGGCGCGGGGGGCCGGGACCGCGGGGCGGCCGATCGGCATGGCGGCGGGGTGCTGGGCCGGCACGGGGCGGGCGACGGCCGCGGCGGTCATCGGGCGACCCATCTGGCGGGGGACGGGCATCCCCGGGCGGACGACGGTGGCGGCAGCGTGGCGCTGGGGCATGGTCATGTCTTCGTCTCCGGTACCTAGCTCGTGTCGTGGCGCCGGCTTCCCCACCGGCAACTGAACACGCACGCGCTGGTACTGAGAGTAAGGGGACGCGCGTGACTGAAGCGATGGGTGAAACGAACAGGCGGACCGGTCCGTCCTAGGCAGAACTACACCTATGCAACACGGTGCACACGCGTTCCGGCGCGTTTCGCGACACGGTGAGAAGTGGGTGACGCGGGGTGACGTCGTTTCACCCGGAGGTGCACTACCGTGTTCGCCCGCTCACGACGGGTGCTCGTCGACGTGTCGACACGGGAAGGCGCCGGCACCGCGTCGGAGCCGGTCGACGTCAGGACTTGTCGACCGGCGCCGTCGTCCCGCCTCGTCGTCGGCGTCGCCGTCAGGAGCTGTCGCGGCCCAGCTCGACGGAGCGCGCGTGCGCCGCCTCGATCGCGGCCATCAGCGCGGCCCGGACGCCGTGCTTCTCCAGCTCCCGGATGGCGGCGATCGTCGTGCCGCCGGGGCTGGAGACCGCCTCGCGCAGCTGGACCGGGTGCTCCCCCGAGTCGCGCATCATCACCGCGGCGCCCAGGGCCGTCTGCACGATGAGGTCCGCGGCCAGCGCGCGCGGCAGCCCCAGCAGGATGCCGGCGTCGACCATCGCCTCGACCAGGTAGAAGAAGTAGGCGGGCCCGCTGCCCGACAGCGCGGTGACGGCGTCCTGCTGCGTCTCCGGCACCCGGCGCACCTGCCCGACCGCCGCCAGCAGCGCCTCCGCCTCGTCGAGGTCCTGCTCCCCCGCGTGCGCACCGGCCGAGAGCACGCTCATGCCCTCGTCCACGAGCGCGGGGGTGTTCGGCATGACCCGCACGACCGGGACGCCGGACGGGAGCGCCGCCTCGATCCGCGCCGTGGGCACGCCCGCGGCGACGGAGACGACGAGGTGCCCGTCGTCGACGTGCTCGGCGACCAGCCCGAGGAGGGCGTCGATGTCCTGCGGCTTGACCGCCAGCAGCAGCACCCGCGCCCGGGCCGCGGCCTCGCCGAGTTCCACCGCGGGGACCCCGTAGCGCCCGGTCAGCTCGGCGGCGCGCTCCGGGCTTCGCTCGACGACGAGCAGCCCGTCGGCCCCGCCGCGCCGGACCAGACCGGACAGCAGCGCCTCACCGATCTTCCCGCCGCCGACGATGGCCAGGCCACGGCGGCCGGTGGCGGTCACCGCCGCACCCCCAGGGCGGGCACCTGCGCGCGGACGGCGTGGCCGGCGGCAGGCAGGCGGCGCTGCTCCCCGGTCGGTTCTCCCCAGGGCATGACGTGCTCCCAGCTGTCGGGCGCGCTGCGGGGCGCGGGCGGGCGGGTACGCCCGAAACCGTAGTGCTCGGGCGTGTGCCGGCTCCGGGCCCCGGGTAGCGCCGCCCCATGGCAGGAGAACTGGACGGGATGAGGGTGGCCGTGCTGGCCACCGACGGAGTGGAGCAGGTCGAGCTGGACCGCCCCTGGCAGGCGCTCGAGGAGGCCGGCGCCGAGCCGGAGCTGGTGTCGTTCTCGACCGGCACCATCACCGCCTACGACCACATCGACAAGGGCGAGCGGCGGACGGTCGACACCGACCTGGGCTCGGCGGACCCGGACGACTACGCGGCGCTGGTCCTGCCCGGCGGCGTCATCAACGGGGACTTCGTGCGCGCCGACGCCGACGCGGTGGCGTTCGTGAAGGCGTTCTTCGACGCGGGCAAGCCGGTGGCGGCGATCTGCCACGCCCCCTGGGTGCTGATCGAGGCCGGGGTGGTGCGCGGCCGCCGGATGACCTCCTGGCCCTCGCTGCAGACCGACCTGCGCAACGCGGGGGCGAACTGGGTGGACGAGGAGGTCGTGGTCGACGGGAACCTCGTGACCAGCCGCAAGCCCGACGACCTCGACGCCTTCGGTGCGGCGATCGTCGACGAGTTCGCCGCCTCGCGCGACGCCGAGCCGGCCGACGCCTGACCCGGGGTCAGGACGTCGCGAGGAGCGTGGCCGCCGGGGCGATCGTGAGCAGGGTGCCGGCGAACACCAGGACCGCGAGCAGGCGGGCCCCCACCGGTTCCGAGCCCTGGCGCTCGCGCCACGCGTTGACCCCCACCACCAGGCCGGTGACGGCCAGCGGGGCCAGGAAGACCGCCAGGTGCGGGATCAGCTCCCAGAGCACGGTGGCGGCGAAGTAGATGCCCACCCCCGCCGCGAGGGCGATGACCAGCTCGCCGGCGAACCGGAGCCAGGCCAGGGCGCTCTCGCGCGGGGTGGCGTCGAGGTCGGCGTCCTCGCCGCGCACCACGGGGATCGGCCCGGTGGACGCCACGCCGTCGCGGGCGGGCGCGCCGGCCGCCGTCGCCCCGCGGGCGGACCGGCGGTCGGGCCCGCGCTGCGCGCCGGCCGCCTCCGCCGCCTCGGCGGGACGACGCAGCGGGGGCACCGGGCCGGAGGGGTGCGGCACACCGGGCTTGCGGTCCGGGCGCAGACCCGGGATCGCGGCGGTGGCGGGGTCGGCGGCGCGGCCGGCCGGGCGGGCCGCCCGCGTGGCCAGGGGCTCGGCCTCGGGAGCCCGCAGGTCGCTCCGGCGCCGGCCGTAGCCGGCCCGGTCCGCGCCCGCATCGGCACGCCGCTGGCGGATGCCCGTGTCGTCCTCGTCGTCGGCGCGGCGGCGCCGGGCGGTGCGCGCCGCGGACTCGATGCCGGCCTCGCGCAGGATCTCGGCGAGCGAGCGCCCACCGGTGTCCGGGTTCCAGTCCGGTTCGGCCATCACGCCCCTCCCAACGAGTCCAGCCGGCGGAGGATGACCCCTTCGCGCAGCGCCCACGGACAGATCCGCACGCACGGTACGTCGAGCGCACGCAGAGTAGCGGCAGCCACGACGGCGCCGGCGGGAACCTGGTGCGCCCGCGCGGCGGACACGCCGGGCAGCTCCGCCAGGGCCGACGACTCGATCCGGGAGACGAAGCCGACCAGCTGCCCCAGCCCGGTCGCCGTGAGCTCGCGCGGGACCCGCAGCCCGCTCGCGGACGGCGCGGCGCCGGCGAGGCGGGCCAGCGTGCGGAAGGTCTTGCTCGTCGCGGCGACCAGGTCCGGCGGGCCGGCCGCGGCGATCTTCTCCGCGGCGGGCGCGAGCAGGTCGGAGGCATGGGCGGAGAGGGCCTCCAGCGCCGCGAGGTCGGGCCGGCCGCCCGCGTCCGCCCGCGGCAGGAAGCGCCGGCTCATCCGCCCCGCGCCCAGGGGCAGGGAGAGGGCGACGTCGGGGTCCTCGTCGATGCCCGCGGCGAGTTCCAGCGAGCCGCCGCCGATGTCCAGGACGAGCAGCCGGCCGGCGCTCCAGCCGAACCAGCGCCGCACCGCCAGGAAGGTCAGCCGCGCCTCGTCCTCGCCGCTGAGCACCGTGAGGTCGACGCCGGTGCGCTGCCGGACCCGGTCCAGCACCTCCAGGCCGTTGGCCGCCTCCCGGATGGCCGAGGTGACCAGCGCCATCAGCTCGTCGCAGCCCTGCGCCTCCGCCTGGTCGCAGGCCCGCTGCACCGCGATGAGCAGCGCCTTCTCCCCCGCCTTGGAGAGCACGTCGTCCCTGCCCACGTGCTCCGCGAGCCGCAGCACCGACTTGTCGTCGTGCATCGGCGTGGGGTGCGCACCGCGGTGGGCGTCCACCACCAGCAGGTGCACCGTGTTCGAGCCGACGTCCAGCACACCCAGCCGCATGGGGCGATTCTGCCTGGCTCCGCCCCGGGGCTCGCGCCGAGCGGAGCGGAGCAGCGGCTCCTCCTAGGCTGGGCCGGTGGACGACGAGCCCCCCGCCGAGGTCGGACCGGACTTCGCCCGTGAGTGGGTGGAGTTCCCCGACCCGGCCGACCCCGAGCACGTCGTGCGGGCCGACCTCACGTGGCTCACCTCGGCCTGGACCTGCGTGTTCGGCCGGGGCTGCGCGGGCGTGGTGGCGGGGCGGCCGGACGACGGCTGCTGCAGCCACGGCGCCTTCTTCACCGACGAGGACGACCTGCACCGGGTCACCGCGGCGGTGGCCGACCTGACCGACGAGGACTGGCAGCTCGCCGCCACCGGGCGCGGCGCCTGGACCGAGGTGGACGACGCCGAGGACCCGGAGGATGGGGGCACGGCCGAGGACCCGGAGGAGGGGGGCACGGCCGAGGACCCGGAGGAGGGGGGCACGGCCGAGGACCCGGAGGA
>NZ_SSXB01000064.1:0-23114 GCF_021698995.1 Blastococcus sp. KM273129
CCCCCCCGAGGTCACCGCCCGCTGGCAGGCCCGGTTCCGCGTCCCCCGGGTGTCGCTGCCGGACTGGGCGTTCGACGCCCCGGACCGCAACCTCTACAGCTCCGACGTCAGCGGCGTCGTCGAGCAGTACGCGTGGGACCGGTCCACCGGCACCCACCGGCAGGTGACCGACCGGCCCAACGGCACGCTGATCGGCACGCTCAGCCAGGACGGCGGGACCATCTGGTGGTTCGCCGACACCGACGGCGACGAGTTCGGCGTCTGGATGACCCAGCCGTTCGAGGGCGGGGATGACGCCGTCGCCGTCCCCGAGGTGGGGCCCGCCTACCCGGCGGGCCTCGAGCTCGGGCACTCGCTGGTCGCCATCGGCCGGTCGACGGACGACGGCAGCGAGCTGTGGGTGGCGCCCACGGACGGGACGCCCCGCGTCGTCTACCGGCACCCCGATCCGGCCTCGGTGGACGCGCTCACCCGCGACGACGAGCTGCTGGTCATCTCGCACTCCGAGCACGGCGACCCGCGCTACCCCGCGCTGCGCGTCCTGCGCACCGCCGACGACGCCGTCGTCGCGGAGAAGTGGGACGGCGAGGGCCGCGGCCTGCACGCGCTGGAGTTCGCGCCGCTGCCCGGCGACCGCCGGCTGCTGGTCGGGCACGAGCGACGCGGCCGGGAGGAGCTGCTGGTCTGGGACGTCGCCGCCGACACCGAGACCGAGCTCGTCCTCGACCTGCCCGGCGACGTCACCGCCGGCTGGTACCCCGACGGCTCGGCGCTGCTGGTCGGCCACGACCACGCCGCCCGCAGCGAGCTGTACCGCTACGACCTGGCCAGCGGTGCGCTGGAGAAGCTGGACACCCCGCCGGGCGTCGTCCGTGGCGCCACGGCCCGGCCCGACGGCACGGTGGAGCTCGCCTGGTCGAACTCCGAGCTGCCGCCGGTGATCCGGCGGGCGGACGGCCCCGTCGTCCTGACGGTGAGCGAGGAGGAGCCGCCCGCGGCCTACCCGGTGGAGGACCGCTGGGTGCCCGGTCCCGGCGGTGAGATCCACGCGCTGCTGGTGCGGCCGGCCGGCGAGGGCCCGCACGCGACGGCGTTCCTGGTGCACGGCGGCCCCGAGGCGGCCGACGACGACTCCTACCGCGCCCGGCGGGCCGCCTACGTGGACGCCGGCTACGCGGTCGTGCACGTGAACTACCGGGGCTCCACGGGCTACGGGTCGGCCTGGCGCGACGCGCTCACCGGGCGGCCGGGGCTGACCGAGCTGGAGGACGTCGGCGCGGTGTACGACGCGCTGGTCGCCGAGGGCGTCGTCGACCCGCGGCGGGCGATCCTCTCCGGGGGCTCCTGGGGCGGGTTCCTGACCCTGCTGGGGCTGGGCACGCAGCCCGAGCGCTGGGCGGCCGGCATCGCCGAGGTGCCCGTCGCGGACTACCTGGCCGCCTACGAGGACGAGATGGAGGGCCTGCGGGCCTACGACCGGGCGCTCTTCGGCGGCTCACCGGAGGAGGTGCGCGACGTCTACGTGCGCTCCTCCCCCATCACCTACGTCGACGCCGTCGCCGCCCCGGTGCTGGTGGTCGCGGGCGCCAACGACCCGCGCTGCCCGATCCGGCAGATCGACAACTACCTGGGCGAGCTGGAGCGGCTGGGCAAGCCGCACGAGGTCTACCGCTTCGACGCCGGCCACGGCTCGCTGGTCATCGAGGAGACCATCCGCCAGGTGGAGGTCGCGCTGTCCTTCGCCCTCCGCCACGTGCGGCCGTGACGCTGTCGTCCTCCGGACGACACCGCGGCCAGGAGCCGTCCCCAGCTGGGACGAGCGCGTCCCTCCGCCCGACCGGGAGGCCTCCGGCCCCCGCGCTCGGTCGGATCGATCAGCGCTTCGCGGCGATGAGCTCCGCGATCTGGACGGTGTTGAGCGCGGCACCCTTCCGCAGGTTGTCGTTGCTCACGAAGAGCACCAGCCCGCGGCCGTCGTCGACGCTCTGGTCCTGCCGGATGCGGCCCACGTAGCTGGGGTCGCGACCGGCGGCCTGCAGCGGGTTCGGGACGTCGGAGAGCTCCACGCCGGGTGCGGCCCGCAGCAGCTCGGTGGCCCGCTCGACCGACAGCGGCCGGGCGAACTCGACGTTGAGCGACAGCGAGTGCCCCGTGAACACCGGCACCCGCACGCAGGTGCCCGCCACCCGCAGGTCGGGGATGCCGAGGATCTTGCGGCTCTCGTTGCGGAGCTTCTGCTCCTCGTCGGTCTCGAACGAGCCGTCGTCGACGACGGAGCCGGCCATCGGCAGCACGTTGAACGCGATCGGGGCGACGTACTTGACCGGGTCGGGGAAGGCGACGGCGGACCCGTCGTGGGCGAGCGCGTCGGCCTTCTCGACGACGGCCTTCGCCTGGCCGTGCAGCTCCTCCACGCCGGCCACGCCGCTGCCGGAGACCGCCTGGTAGGTGCTGGCGACGATGCGGGTCAGCTGCGCCTCGTCGTGCAGCGGCTTGAGCACCGGCATCGCGGCCATGGTCGTGCAGTTGGGGTTGGCGATGATCCCCTTGCGGATCTCGCCCAGCGCGTGCGGGTTGACCTCGCTGACGACCAGCGGGACGTCGGGGTCGCGCCGGAACGCCGAGCTGTTGTCGATCACGGTCACGCCGGCCTCGGCGAACCGCGGCGCCTGCGCCCGCGACGTGGTGGCCCCCGCGGAGAAGATCGCGATGTCCAGGCCCGTCGGGTCGGCGGTGGCGGCGTCCTCGACGGTGATCCCGCCACCGGCCCAGGGCAGCGTGCTGCCGGCCGAGCGGGCGGAGGCGAAGAAGCGCAGCTCGGCGAGCGGGAAGGACCGCTCCGCGAGCAGGTCGCGCACGACCCGGCCGACCTGCCCGGTCGCGCCGACGATGCCGACGCGCAGCCCAGCGTTGGTGCTCATCGTCCCGTCCCTCCGTAGACCACGGCCTGCGCCTCGTCGGTGCCCAGGTCGAAGGCGTCGTGCACCGCGCGGACGGCGATGTCGACGTCGGTGTCGCGGCACACCACGGAGATGCGGATCTCCGAGGTGCTGATCAGCTCGAGGTTCACCCCGGCGTCGGCGAGCGCGCCGAAGAACTTCGCCGAGACGCCGGGGTGCGAGCGCATCCCGGCGCCGACCAGGCTGACCTTGCCGATGTGCTGGTCGAAGCTGACGTCGGTGTAGCCGACGGTGTGCTTGACCTTCTCCAGGGCGGCCAGGGCGGTGGGCCCGTCGCTCTTGGGCAGCGTGAAGGAGATGTCGGCGAGCTTGCTGGCCTCGGCCGAGACGTTCTGCACGATCATGTCGATGTTGACCTCGGCGTCGGCCAGGACGCGGAAGATCTGCGCCGCCTCGCCCGGCCGGTCCGGGACCCCGAACACGGTGATCTTGCCCTCGGAGCGGTCGTGCGCGACGCCGGAGATGATCGCCTGTTCCACGGTGAGGTCCTCCATCGAGCCGGTCACGGTCGTGCCGGGGAGCTGGGAGTAGGAGCTGCGGACGTGCACGGGGATGCCGTAGCGGCGGGCGTACTCGACGCAGCGGAGCATGAGCACCTTCGCGCCGGAGGCCGCCAGCTCGAGCATCTCCTCGTAGGTGATGGTGTCCAGCCGCCGGGCGTTGGGGACGATGCGCGGGTCGGCGGTGAAGACGCCGTCGACGTCGGTGTAGATCTCGCAGACGTCGGCGTTCAGCGCGGCGGCGACGGCGACGGCGGTGGTGTCCGACCCGCCGCGGCCGAGCGTGGTGATGTCCTTGGTGTCCTGGCTGACGCCCTGGAAGCCGGCGACGATCACGACCGAGCCCTCGTCCAGCGCCGACTTCAGCCTGCCCGGGGTGACGTCGATGATCCGCGCCTTGCCGTGGCTGGACGTGGTGATCACGCCGGCCTGCGACCCGGTGAAGGAGCGCGCCTCGTACCCGTGCTCGGAGATGGCGATGGCGAGCAGCGCCATGGAGATCCGCTCACCCGCGGTCAGCAGCATGTCGAGCTCGCGACCGGGCGGGGTGTCGGTGATCTGGCTGGCGAGGTCGAGCAGCTCGTCGGTGGTGTCGCCCATCGCGGAGACCACGACCACGACGTCGTCGCCGTTGTTCTTGGCTGCGACGATCCGCTCCGCGACGCGCTTCATGTGCTCTGCGGAGGCGACGGACGAGCCGCCGTACTTCTGGACGACGAGGGCCACGGGACATGAGGCTACCGAGGTCCTCCACGAGCCGGGCGCTTGCATCCGGCCGCCGGGGCGGTTGTGATCACCGGGTGGACGATCCGAGCCGCTGGCTGCTCACCTCCGAGGAGCGCGACAACCTCGGCGCCGCCGTCCCGGCCTGGACGGAGGGGAACCTGGTCCGCCCCCTGGTGCACGGGTCGGTCTACTTCGACCGGCTCGTCGAGGTGGTCGAGCAGCTGGGTGAAGGTGACCGGCTGTGGTTCACCGACTGGCGCGGTGACCCCGACCAGCGGCTGCGGCCCGACGGGCCGACCGTGGACGAGCTGTTCAGCGCCGCATCGCGCCGCGGGGTGGACGTGCGCGGCCTGGTGTGGCGCTCGCACACCGACGCCCTCTCCTACAGCAAGGAGCAGAACCGGTCGCTGGACCGGGAGATCGAGGAGGACGGCGGGAAGGTCGTGCTCGACCAGCGCGTCCGCCGGGTCGGCAGCCACCACCAGAAGATCGTGGTCGCACGGTGCCCCGCGGACCCGTCGCGCGACGTCGCGTTCGCCGGGGGCATCGACCTGTGCCACAGCCGCCGCGACGACGCGCGGCACCACGGCGACCCGCAGGCGGTCGACATGCACTCCGCCTACGGCCCCACGCCGCCGTGGCACGACGTCCAGGCCGAGGTCCGCGGACCGGCGGTGGCCGCCCTGGAGACGGCGTTCCGCGAGCGCTGGGACGACCCGACCAGCCCCGTCCAGGGCAACCCGATCGCCTACCTGGTCGACCGGTTCCGCCGGGCCCGGCTGGACCCCGCGCCGCTGCCGCCCGAGCTGCCGCCGCCCCCGCCCGCCGGGCCGCACCTGGTCCAGATCCTGCGGACCTACCCGAAGATCCTCCCCCGCTACGACTTCGCCCCCGAGGGGGAGCGCTCGGTGGCCCGCGGCTACTCGAAGGCGGTGCGCCGCGCCCGGCGGCTGATCTACCTCGAGGACCAGTACATGTGGTCCGGCGAGGTCGCGCAGCTGTTCGCCGACGCCCTGCGGGACCACCCCGACCTGCACCTGGTGGTGGTCGTGCCGCGCATCCCCGACCAGGAGGGTGCGTTCAACGCGACGCCGCAGTACGTGGGCCGCCGGCAGGCGATCGACCTCTGCGTGCAGGCGGGCGGTGAGGACCGGGTGCACGTCTTCGACGTCGAGAACCACGCGGGGACGCCGGTCTACGTGCACGCGAAGGTGTGCGTCGTCGACGACGTCTGGGCGTGCATCGGCAGCGACAACTTCAACCGCCGCTCGTGGACCCACGACAGCGAGCTGTCGACCGCCGTCCTGGACACGACGATCGACGTGCGGGAGCCGCTGGACCCGGCGGGGACCGGTGACTGCGCGCGCACGCTGGCGCGCGACCTGCGGCTGGAACTGGCGCGCGAGCACCTGGACCTCGATCCAGACGGCGGCGAGGACGCCCTGCTGCTGGACCCCGACCGCTTCGTCGCGACGCTCGAGCAGCGCGCGGCGGCGCTGGCCGAGTGGCACGAGGGCGGCCGGAAGGGCCCGCGCCCGCCCGGGCGGTTGCGGCCGCACCGCCCGGAGAAGCTCGCCTGGCACACCCGGCTGTGGGCCACGCCGGTCTACCGGCTGCTGGTCGACCCCGACGGCCGCCCGCTGCGCCTGCGGCTGCGCAAGCGGTTCTGACCGCCCGCTGCGCGGCACAGGTCCCCCGCCGGGCACCCCGCAGCCAGGAGGCACCCCGTCCGGCTCGCGGCGGCTGTCCACAGGCGGCCGGCTCCTCCACCGTCCCGCTCGCGGGAGCCCGACCGGTGCAGGGCATCCGGACAGTGACACGGTGCACCGAGATCCGTTCGACCTCCCGGGCCTCCTGCGGCGCATCCGCCGGCAGGCCGACCTGTCCCAGCGGGAGCTGGCCGAGGGGTGCGACCTCTCCCAGTCCGCAGTGGCCCAGGCCGGGACCGGGCGGCGGGACCTGCCGGCGACCGCGCTGGCCAGGGCGGCTGCGCTCGGCCGGCTCCGACTGGTCCTGCTGGACGAGGACGGGGCCGAGGCCCCGCCGATGTCACCGGGGGCGACGACGGCGGGCGGCCGTTCCACCCCGACGGCTGCCCCTGCCGCTGCGCCGTGGGCTGAGCGTGCTCCTGCGCCCCCGGCCGGCGCGCTGCTACCGTGGCGGCGTGCGCGGCAGCCTCCTGCTTACCCGCCGCGGCGAGGCCCTCTCCTAGGTCGGCCCCCTCGCCGCGGTGTCCTGGCGTCCCCGGCGTCCGCTGACCGTCCCGGAGCCCGTGCGCACCCCCCGCGCACGGCACCCGCCACAGGAGCCCTCCCATGAGCGAGACCCACCCGCACGCCCGCCACCCGCAGCAGCCCTCCGGCATGCCGATCCACCGCTACGCGCCCTTCACCCCGGTGGTGCTGCCCGACCGCACCTGGCCCGACAGGATCACGACGCAGGCCCCGCGCTGGTGCGCCGTCGACCTGCGCGACGGCAACCAGGCGCTGATCGACCCGATGACGCCCGACCGCAAGCGGCGGATGTTCGATCTGCTCGTACGCATGGGCTACAAGGAGATCGAGGTCGGCTTCCCGGCGGCCAGCCAGACCGACTACGACTTCGTCCGCCAGCTGATCGAGGACGACCTGATCCCCGACGACGTGACGATCCAGGTGCTCACCCAGGCGCGCGACGAGCTGATCGAGCGCACCTTCGAGTCCCTGCGCGGCGCCAAGCAGGCGATCGTGCACCTCTACAACTCGACCTCCACCCTGCAGCGGCGGGTCGTGTTCGGCCTCGACCGGGCCGGGATCGTCGACATCGCCGTCCACGGCGCCCAGGTGGTGCGCAAGCTCGCCGAGCAGATGGGCGAGACCGACATCCGCTTCGAGTACTCCCCCGAGTCGTTCACCGGCACCGAGCTCGACTTCGCCGTCGAGATCTGCAACGCGGTCATGGACGTCTGGGAGCCCACGCCCGAGCGCCCGACGATCATCAACCTGCCGGCGACCGTCGAGATGGCCGAGCCGACGGTCTACGCCGACCAGATCGAGTGGGTGCACCGGAACATCGGCCGCCGCGACTCCGTCGTGCTGAGCCTGCACCCGCACAACGACCGCGGCACCGCCGTCGCCGCCGCCGAGCTCGGCTACCGCGCCGGCGCCGACCGCATCGAGGGCTGCCTGTTCGGCAACGGCGAGCGCACCGGCAACGTCGACCTGGTCACCCTGGGCCTGAACCTGTTCAGCCAGGGCATCGACCCGCAGATCGACTTCTCCGACATCGACGAGATCCGCCGCACCGTCGAGTACTGCAACCAGCTGGGCGTGCACGAGCGGCACCCCTACGGCGGTGACCTGGTCTACACCGCCTTCTCCGGCTCGCACCAGGACGCGATCAACAAGGGCTTCAAGGCGCTGGAGGCCGACGCGGCCGCCGCCGGCGTCCCGGTGGAGCAGCAGACCTGGGCGGTGCCGTACCTGCCGATCGACCCCAAGGACGTCGGCCGCAGCTACGAGGCCGTCATCCGGGTGAACAGCCAGTCCGGCAAGGGCGGCGTCGCCTACATCATGAAGACCGAGAACCACCTGGACCTGCCGCGCCGGCTGCAGATCGAGTTCAGCGCGGTCGTCCAGCGGCACACCGACGACGAGGGCGGCGAGGTCACCGCCCAGCAGATGTGGACGGCGTTCAGCAACGAGTACCTGCCCGACCCGGCCGCCCCGTGGGGCCGGTTCTCCCTCACCGGGCACCGGCACACCGCGCACGGTGACGGGCAGGTCGACGAGATGGTCGTCGAGCTGGTCGACGCCGGCGTCCCGGTGACCGTCGAGGGCCGCGGCAACGGCCCGATCGCGGCGTTCGTCGACGCCCTGAAGAGCCTGGACGTCGACGTCCGCGTGCTCGACTACGCCGAGCACGCGATGTCCGCCGGCGGTGACGCCCGGGCCGCCGCCTACGTCGAGTGCGCCGTGGGCGACCGGGTGCTGTGGGGCGTGGGCATCGATCCCAACATCGTCACCGCCTCGCTGCGGGCGGTCGTCTCCGCGGTCAACCGCGCCGAGCGCTGATCCGGCGGGGACGGGGCGCGCGGCTCAGCGCGCCCCGTCCTCCCGGTGCTCCTCGCGGCGGCTCTCCGCGAGCGCCTGCCCCGGGTTCTCCGGCGGGGCGTCGGCCGGCTCGTCACCGCGGTACACCCGGTCCGGCCGCCGCTCGGAGCGCAGCTCGTCGACCAGCAGCCGGTCCCGGCGCACGTGCCGCCGTCGGTAGGCGACCCGGCTGATCATGTGGGCGCTCACCGGCGCGGTGAGCATCTGGAAGGCGGCGACCAGCAGCAGCATCCACGTCGCCGACCAGCCCTGCAGGCGGATCGCCGCACCGACCATGATCAGCAGCACGCCCAGCACCTGCGGCTTGGTGCCGGCGTGCATGCGGGTGAGGACGTCGGGGAAGCGCAGCAGCCCGAGCCCCGCGGTGAGGCACAGGAAGGAACCCAGCAGCAGGAAGACGATGGCGATGACGTCGGCCGCCGTCCGCAACCCGGTCATCGTCCCGCCTCCGCGTCCCGGGCCGCCCGTTCCTCGGCAGACTCCGGGAGCCCCACGTCCTGGCCGTCCGTCGTGGACCGGAGCAGCATCCCGCCGATGTACCGGGCCACCGACACCGAGCCGACGAAGGCCAGCAGCGACACCACCACGAGCACCGGGACCACGGTCGGGTCCCGCTGCAGGCCCGCGTGGACGGCCAGCCCGGCCGCGATGATCACCAGCAGGGTGTCGGTGGCCACCACGCGGTCGAGCAGCGAGGGGCCGATGCCCAGGCGGACCAGCGCCAGCAGCGCGCCGACCCCCAGCAGCCCGTACCCGAGCCAGAAGACCACGGTCACGGCGTCCTCCGTCCCGCCCGCGGCAGCTCCTCGCCGGGTGCGAGCCCGAGCGCCGCGATGTCGTCCGGCGAGCCGAAGGCCCGCACCACCCGCTCCTCCTGGGCCAGCACGGAGGCGCGCTGCCGCTCGACGTCGGCCTCGTGGCGCACGTGCAAGATGTGCAGCCCGAGCGTCCGGCGCTCCCGGTCCAGGTCGATGACCATCGAGCCGGGCACCAGGGTCAGCGACTCGGACAGGATGGTGAGCAGCAGGTCGGAGTCCGTGCGCAGCTGCACCGTGACGATCGCGCTGCGGTCGATGCCCGACGGGCGCACGGTCTGCCACGCCACGAGGGCACCGGAGCTGACCAGGTCCACCACGAAGTAGGACAGGAAGCGCACGAACGCGATCGGCCGGACGCGCGCCCCGCCTTCGACCGGGGGCAGGGGCAGGAGCAGCGTGACGGCGAGCGCGACGACGACCCCGCCGAGCAGGTTGGCCCACGACCAGGTGCCCCAGAGCAGGTTCCAGACCAGCACCAGCCAGACCAGGAGCGGGAGCTGGTGCCGCAACCGGTGCGTCGCCGCGGGCGCGGGGTCGCCGGTCACGGGACCTCCTCCCCGCCGAAGACCGACGAGATGTAGGGGCCCCGGTCCAGCAGGTCCCCGGCGGCCCGGCCGGCGACGTCGTACAGCGGCCCGGCCAGGGCTGTCAGGGCGACGGTCACCACCACCATCGCGGCGGTCGACCCGACCATCACCCGCGGCAGCGGCTGCCGCGGCCGCTCCCGCTCGTCGTCGTCCCCGAGCCCGTCGGTGGGCGGCGCCGTCGCCGTCGCCACGGCGGTGTGCCGCTCCCAGGCCGCCCGCCGGGCCTCCGCGCGCCCGCCGGCCGCGGTGCCCACCGGCTCGTCCTCCGTGGCCGGCTCCTTCTCCGCGACGGGCTGCTCCTGCTCGGCCGGGCCCGGGACCGGCCCGGGTGCGAGCTCGGGCCCGGCGTCGGCCGCCGCGGCGTCGTCGGTGTCACCGAGCGGCGACTGGGTCGCGGGCCGCCAGAACGCCCGGTTCCAGACCCGGGAGATCGCCAGCAGGGTCAGCAGGCTGGTGACCGCACCCCCGCCCACCAGCACGAGCGGGAGCCACCCCCCGTCGGCGATGCCGGCCTCGAGCAGGCCCAGCTTGCCGATGAAGCCCGAGAACGGCGGGATCCCGGCCAGGTTCATCGCGGGGATGAAGAACAGGACCGCCAGCACCGGGGACGCCGCCGCCAGCCCGCCGAGCCGGTCGACGCCGGTGGAGCCGCCCTGCCGCTCGACGAGGCCGGCGACGAGGAAGAGGGTGGTCTGGATCGCGATGTGGTGGACGACGTAGAAGATCGCCCCGGCCAGCCCGGCCTGGGAGGCCAGGGAGATGCCGAACACCATGTAGCCGATGTGGCTGACCAGGGTGAAGGAGAGGATCCGCCGGATGTCGGTCTGGGCGACCGCTCCCAGGATGCCGATCAGCATGGTGGCCAGCGCCGCCCACATGAGCACCGTGTCCAGCGCACCGCCCGGGAACAGCAGCGTCTGCGTGCGGATGATCGCGTAGACGCCGACCTTGGTGAGCAGGCCGGCGAACACCGCGGTGACCGGCGCGGGCGCGGTCGGGTAGCTGTCGGGCAGCCACGCCGACAGCGGGAAGACCGCCGCCTTGATGCTGAAGGCGATCAGCAGCATCGCCTGGAGCAGCAGCTGGGTGCCCTCCGGCAGCTCCTGCAGCCGCACGGCCAGCTGCGCCATGTTCACCGTGCCGGTCGCCCCGTACACCAGCCCGATCGCCGCCAGGAACAGCAGCGAGCTGAGCAGGCTCACGATGATGTAGGTGACGCCGGCCCGGATGCGCGGCGCCGAGCCCCCGAGCGTCAGGAGCACGTAGCTCGCGGTCAGCAGGATCTCGAAACCGACGTAGAGGTTGAAGAGGTCACCGGCGAGGAACGCGTTGGCCACGCCGGCGATGAGCACCAGGAACGTCGGGTGGAAGATCGAGATCGGCGTCTCCTCGTCGCCGTCGGCCGCGCCCTGGCCGACGGCGAAGACGAGCACCCCGAGCGCCACGGTGGCGGCGACGACCAGCATCAGCGCGGACAGCCGGTCCACGACGAGCACGATGCCGAGCGGCACCGGCCACCCGCCGACGGAGATCGCGTCCGCGCCGTCGGCGTCGGCGAGGAGCAGCAGCGCGACCGAGACGGCGAGCACCGCGGACAGGACGACGACGCTCAGCGTCCGCTGCACCCGCGGGTGCCGGCCGCCGACCAGCAGCGCCGCCGCCGCCCCGAGCAGCGGCAGCAGCACCGGCAGCGGCGTGAGGACGCGGATCACCGCTTCCTCCGCCGGGTCGGCGGGAGGTCCACGTCGTCGGACGGGATCCCGGAGTACTGCCGCGCCAACCCGCGCTCGGCGTCGGTGTCCCGCTCCCGGTCGGCCGCCAGCGTGTCGGCGTGCATGGCCGGCCGGTCCTCGGGCGCCAGGTCGTCGGGGTCGATGTCGTCGGCGTCGGTGTCGGAGCGGCGGGCGATGCGGCGGTCCTCCTCGTCGACCTCGATCACCTCCTGCCGCACCAGCCGCCAGGACCGGTAGATGATCGCCAGCACGAACGCCGCGATCCCGAAGGTGATCACGATCGCGGTGAGGATCAGCGCCTGCGGCAGGGGGTCGCTCATCTCCTCCGGCTCGGCGTACCCCAGGATCGGCGCCAGCCCGGCGGCCCCGCCGGCCGACAGCAGCAGCAGGTTGGTGGCGTTGCCCAGCAGCAGGAAGCCCAGCAGGACGCGGGTGAGGCTGCGGTCCAGCAGCAGGTAGACGCCGGCCGCGTAGAGGCCGCCGATGATCACCGGCAGGACGACGGTGGGGGTCATCGGAGGACCACCTCTCCCGGTGCGACGTCGATGGGGTCGTCCTCGTCGACCTGCCGGTCCAGCTCCGCCCCGAGGCTGCGCAGGATGTCCAGCACCAGCCCGACGACGATCAGGTAGACGCCGATGTCGAAGAACAGCGAGGTCACGAGCTTGACGTCGCCGAGCACCGGCAGCGTGGTCTCGAGGATCGCCGTCTGCAGCACGTCGGCGCCCAGCGCCAGCCCGACGACGCCGGTGCCCCCGGCGAAGAGCAGCCCGACCCCCAGCAGCAGGCCGGGGTCCACCGGGGCGGCCTCGCCGAGCTCGTAGCGGCCGCCGGCGAGGTAGCGCAGGACCAGGGCCAGGCCGGCGACCAGGCCGCCCGCGAAGCCCCCGCCCGGCTCGTTGTGCCCGCTGAACAGCAGGAAGAGCGAGAAGACCAGGATCGTGTGGAACAGCACCCGGGTGATGACCTCGAGGATCACCGACCGCCGCTCGGGTGCCAGCACCGCGGAGGCGGCCAGCCACTGACCGCGGGGCGCCCGGCGCGAGGAGCGCTGCTGCCGCGCCAGCTGCACGGGGTCCAGCCGGTCGACGACGCCGGTGCGCCGGCGCAGGAACACGAGGCTGGCCACCCCGGTGGCGGCGACCACCACCAACGAGATCTCCCCGAGGGTGTCCCAGGCCCGGATGTCGACCAGGGTCACGTTGACGACGTTCTCACCCCCACCGAAGTCGTAGGCGGCTTCGGGGTGGTCCACCGAGACCGGCGTCGCGGTGCGGGCGCTCAGCGCCACCGCGCCGGCGGCGGCCATCAGCGCGCCGACCGCCACGGCGAGCAGACCGCGGCCGACCCGTTCCCGCGGACGGTGCCGCTCGGTGATGTCCTTGGGCAGCTTGCGCAGCACGAGCACGAAGACGACCAGCGTCAGCGTCTCGACCAGGAACTGGGTGAGGGCGAGGTCGGGGGCGCCCTGCAGCGCGAAGAGGACGGCCAGCCCGTACCCGGTGACGCCGACGACGAGCACCGCCGAGAGCCGCTGGCGGATCCGCAGCGCCATGGCCGCGGCGAGCAGCACCACCGCCCCGACGAGGGCCTGGATCGGGCTGTCCCACGCCCGCCACTCCCCCGGCCACGGCGCCTGGAACAGCAGGATCGACCCCGGCAGCGCGAGGACGACGACGAGGATGGTGCCCAGGTAGGCCGGCAGCGACCCGCGCTGCGTCGTGCCCGTGACCAGGACCGCGAGCCGGTCGAGCGCCTGGAGGGTGTTCCAGTACCCCTCGTCCGCGGAGGCGCCGACGGCGAGCCGCCGCTGCGTGCGGAAGACCGCCGAGCGTGCGGCGAACAGGGCCGCGCCGCCGAGCAGGGTGAGCGCCGACAGCGCCAGGGCCGGCTGCCAGCCGTGCCACAGCGCCAGCTTCTCCACCTCGGGGACGAGCAGCGGCAAGGTGTCGGCGTAGCGGGCGACCAGCGGCTCCAGCAGCGGGCTGGCCGGCCCGGCGAGCAGCCCGGTCAGCGCCAGCGTCGCCGGCGCGGCGAGGAACAGCGCGCTCGGGGGATGCACGAGCTCGGCGGGCTCGGTGGGGTCGAGCCCCGGCTTGCGGGCGAAGGCGCCCCACAGGAACCGGGCGGTGTAGCCGGCCGTCAGGGCCGAACCGAGGACCAGGCCGGCGAGGACGACGACGGCGGCGGTCCGGTCGGGCAGCCCGCCCTCCCACAGCGCGGTGAAGGCCGCCTCCTTGCCCACGAACCCGAGCAGCGGCGGGAGGCCGGCCATCGACGCCGCGGCCAGCGTGCCGATCGCCGCCAGGACCGGCAACCGCCGCCCCAGCCCGGAGAGCTTGCGGAGGTCGCGCAGCCCCGTGGCGTGGTCGATGACGCCCACGGTGAGGAAGAGGGTGGACTTGAACAGGGCGTGGGCGAGCGTCATCGCCAGCCCGGCGGCGGCCAGCTCCCGGCTGCCCCCGCCGACGAGCACCATGAGGAAGCCGAGCTGGCTGACCGTGCCGAAGGCCAGCAGCAGCTTCAGGTCGTTCTGCCGCAGCGCGCGGTAGCCGCCGACCAGCATCGTGGCCACGCCGAGGCCGAGGACGACCGGCCGCCAGCCGGGCACGTCGGCGAACCCCGGCGCGAGCCGCGCCACGAGGTAGATGCCGGCCTTCACCATGGCGGCGGCGTGCAGGTAGGCGCTGACCGGGGTCGGCGCCTCCATGGCGGCGGGCAGCCAGAAGTGGAAGGGGATCATCGCCGACTTGGTCACCGCGCCGGCGATGACCAGCATCGTCCCGGCCACCAGCAGCGGGCCGCTGCCCGGGTCGGCGACCACCTCCGAGAGCAGGTAGCTGCCGCTCGTCTCGCCCAGCATGATCAGCCCGACCAGCATGGCCAGGCCACCCGCCGTGGTGAGGATCAGCGCCTGGCTCGCCGCCCGCCGGGCGGCCAGCTTGGTCCCCGACCCGCCGATCAGCAGGAACGAGAAGACGGTGGTGAGCTCCCAGAACACGTAGAGCATCAGCAGGTCGTCGGCCAGGACGAGGCCCAGCATGGAACCGGCGAACGCCGTCAGGTTGCCCGCGAACCGCGGCGTCGCCTCGTCGTGGGGCTCGAAGTAGCGCGCGCAGTAGACGAGCACCAGGGCGCCGACCCCGGTGACCAGGAGCGCGAAGGTGAGCGCCAGCGCGTCCAGCCGCAGGGCGATCTCCAGCTCCAGCGCCGGCACCCACGGGACGGTCTCGGCCACCTCGCCGCCGCCGGTCACCCGCCCCAGCTGGGCGAGCACCCAGACGAACCCCGCCGCCGGCACCAGGGCCAGCGCGAGGAACGCCGTCCGCCCCCACCAGCGCACGAGGACGGGCGCCAGGACGGCGGCCACCAGGTGCAGGAGCAGGAGTGCGAGCACGGGTCTCCGGGAGTCTCGGTGGGCTCGGGGACGACCACAGACGTCCAGGGACGACCGGCGGTGATCTCAGGTTAGTGCCGGACCTCGGCGTCCGCCCGGCGTGAGCAGCCCGCTCTCGTAGGCGAAGGCCACCGCCTGCACCCGGTCGCGCAGGCCCAGCTTGAGCAGCACCCGGCTCACGTGGGTCTTGACCGTCGCCTCGCCGAGGTGGAGCCGGGCGGCGATCTCGGCGTTGGAGAGCCCTGCGGCCACCAGCGCGAGGACGTCGGTCTCCCGGTCGGTCAGCGTGCGCAGCGCGGCGGCCCGCCCCGGGTCCGGCGCGGGCGCGGCGGCGAAGGACTCGATCACCCGCAGCGTCACCGCCGGGTCGAGCAGCCCCTGACCGGCGGCGACCGTGCGCACGGCGGCGACCAGGTCCTCGGGCGGGGCCACCTTGAGCAGGAAGCCGCTCACCCCGGCGCGCAGCGCCGCGGACACGTACTCGTCCTCGTCGAAGGTGGTCAGGACCACGACGCGGGTGGGGAGCTCCTCGGCGAGGATGCGCCGGGCCGCCTCCAGCCCGTCCATCCCGGGCATGCGGACGTCGAGCAGGACGACGTCGGGGCGCAGCCGGGAGACCGCGCGGACGCCGTCGGCACCGTCGGCGGCCTCGCCCACCACCTCGATGTCCGGCTCGGCGGCCAGCACCATGCGCAGCCCGGTGCGGACCATCGCCTGGTCGTCGACGAGCACCACGCGGATCACGCCGGCACCGTCTCGCCGAGCGTGGCCGCACCGGCCCGGGTCGCGCCGCCGCGTGCCGGCAGCGGGAAGACCGCCCGCACCCGGTAACCGCCGCCCCGCACGGGGCCGACGTCGAGGTGCCCGCCGGCCACGCCGGCCCGCTCCCGCATGTGCAGCTGGCCGTGACCACCGAGGCCGGCCGGCGCGGGCGGTGGCACGGGCACGCGCGCCCGGCCGTCGTCGGTGACGGTGACGGTGAGCCGGTCGGGCGTCCAGCCCAGCTCGACGCGGGTGGCGGCGGCGCCGGCGTGGCGCAGCACGTTGGACAGCGCCTCCTGCACGATCCGCACGGCCGAGACGTCGACCAGCTGCGGCAGCTCGACCGGCCGGCCGGTGACGACCAGCTCGACCGGCATCCCGCCGGCCCGCAGCTCGTCGAGGAGGGGCTCGAGCCGGCTCAGCGAGGGCTGCGGCGCGGGTGCGCCGCCCGAGCCCTCGCGGAGGATGCCCACGACCCGCCGCATCTCGTCCACCGAGTCGCGACCGAGGCGCTCCAGGCCGCGCAGCACCTCCTGGGCCTCGGGGTGGTCGGGCAGCAGCCGGCGCAGGCCGCCCATCTGCAGCACCATCACGCTCACCGCGTGGGCCACCGAGTCGTGCACCTCCCGGGCGATGCGGGCCCGCTCGGCGACCGCGGCCGAGGCGGCGACCGCCTCCTGCTGCTCGGCCAGCCGGGCGGCGAGCACCTGCAGCTCGGTGGCGCGGCGCCGGGACTGCGCCACGAGGCTGCCCACCGCGGCGGCCGCGCCGAGCACCAGGACGTAGAAGATCGATTCCCAGGGGTTGGGTGCCAGCACCGATCCCAGCACGGTGGCCAGGACCATGGAGACCGCCGCCGTCGCCGCACCGCGCCGCGCCGGGAGGACCGCGACGGCATGGCCGACCAGCAGCCCCATGCCGACCAGCTGGGCGCCCCCCGGACCGGGCGCGCCGCCGAGCAGGTTCACCGCGACGGTCACCGCGCCGAGCACGGCGGTGGCCGCAGGCCGGCGGGGGCACGCCGCGAGCAGCAGGGCCACCAGGACGCCGGGGGCGGCCAGCGCGAGGCTGTGCTCGAGCCCCTCGAGCAGCCACTCGGCCAGCGAGAGCGCCCCCACCAGGCCGCCCACCGCCGGCCAGAAGAGGTGTCGGGCGGTCGGGGAGCCGGTCCAGCGGGCATGGCGCGCACGCTATTGGCCGCACGGCCCCGCAGGCATCCCCCTCGCGGCCGAACGCGCGGCCCGGCGCGTCCCCCGCACGACGGACCCCGGTCGGTGCGCTCGGGCGGATGCCCCGGACCCCCACCGGTTCCTAGCTTCTGGGCCATGACCTCGAACCTCGTCTCCCCCAGCGCCACGACGACCGCCGACACCGTCGACGGGCGGCCCGTCCGGTCCGCCGGCTCGCGGCTGCTGCCGATCGCCGGCGGCGCGCTGATCGCCGGCTCCCTGCTCTACGTCGCCGGCATGGCGACCTCCCCGCCGCAGGCCTCCATGGCGAACGCGGACTACCTCGCCGCGCTCGCCCGCGACGAGGGCCGCACGGCGCTCTCGGCGATGCTGCTGCACTACGGCAACCTCGCCCTCGCGCTGGCCTGGCTCGCGGCGCCGGCGCTCGTCCGCGGTCGCCGCGGCAGCGCCACGACGATCACCGGGGCGCTCCTGTCGGCGATCGGGCTGGTGAGCGTGACCGGCCTGGTGCTGTTCGACCACTGGACCGGGGCCATCGGCCGCGAGCTGGACCCGGCGACCGCGCTGGCCCTGTTCGAGGACGTCTCCGGCTCCGCGGCGGTCGGCGTCGCGGGCACCCTGACCCTGCTCGGGCTGCTCGGCCCGCTGGTGGTCTACGCCGGGCTGGCCCGCGCCGGCGTCACCAGCTGGTGGCTGCTCGTCCCGGCCCTGGCGGCGCTGGGGCTGTCCGCCTCGATGGCCTTCGAGCCGCTGCCGTTCGCGGCGTTCGCGCTGGTCGGCGCCGTCCCGGCGGTGGTGATCGGGCTGCGGATGATCCAGCGGCACCGCGCCGAGACCGCGACCGCGACCGCGACCGCCTGACCACCCCGGCCACGATCAGGTTCCCTGGTCATCGAGCGTCCTCCCTCGCCGTGCACCGTGAGGGAGGACGCTCTGCGGTGAGGGAGGACGGCGGCCGGCGCGCCGAGGGACGACCGCGGACGTGCCGCTCAGCCCTCCGCGGTCTCCGCGGCGGCCAGCCACTCCTCCTCGACCTGCTCCTTCTCCGCCTGCAGCTCCTTGAGCCGGGCGTCGAGCTCGGCCGCCTTGGCGTAGTCGGTGGCGGCCGCGGCGAGCTGCTCGTGCAGCTTCTTCTCGTCGGCGTCCAGCTTGAGCATCCGCCGCTCCAGCTTGGCGGCCTCCTTCTTCGCCGCCCGCGCCTCGGCCGCCGACACCGCCGGGGCCGACGTCGAGGGCGCGCCCACCGGACGTGGGCCGTCGCTGCCGGCCGCGGTGGTCAGCGGGGCACCACCGGCGGCCCGGCGGCGCAGGTACTCCTCGACCCCGCCGGGGAGCTCGGCCAGCGACCCGTCGCCGAGCAGCGCCACGACCTTGTCGCAGACCCGGTCGACGAAGTAGCGGTCGTGGCTGACCACCAGGACGGTGCCCGGGAAGCTGTCGAGCAGGTCCTCGAGCGCGGTCAGGGTGTCGATGTCCAGGTCGTTGGTGGGCTCGTCGAGGACCAGCACGTTCGGCTCGGCCATGAGCAGCCGCAGCAGCTGGAGCCGCCGCCGCTCGCCACCGGAGAGGTCGCCGACCGGCGTCCACTGCCGGTTCGCCGCGAAGCCGAACCGCTCGGCCAGCGACGAGGCGGAGATCTCCTGGTTGCCGATCCGGGCCACGCGGGCGACCTCCTGCACCGCCTCCACCACGCGCAGGGTCCGGGGCAGCTCGGTGACGTGCTGCGACAGGTAGGCCGGCGCCACGGTCTGCCCGACGACGACGGTGCCGGCGTCCGGCTCGGTCTCGCCCACCAGCAGCCGCAGCAGCGAGGTCTTGCCCGCCCCGTTGACGCCGACGATGCCGATCCGGTCGCCCGGGCCGACGTGCCAGGTCAGGTCCCGGAACAGGGTCCGCGGACCGTCCTCGGTGGGCACGGCGTAGTCGACGTCCTCGACGTCGTAGACCGTCTTGCCGAGGCGCCGGGCGGCGAACCCCTTCAGCGCCATCGAGTCGCGCGCCGGCGGCTCGTCGGCGATCAGCGCCTGGGCGGCCTCGATGCGGAACCTCGGCTTGCTGGTCCGCGCCGGCGGGCCGCGGCGCAGCCAGGCCAGCTCCTTGCGCACCAGGTTCAGCCGGCGTTCCTCGGTGACCGAGGCGATCCGCGCCCGCTCGGCCCGGGCCAGCGTGTACGCCGAGTACCCGCCGTCGTAGGAGTGGACGTCCCCGTCGGCGACCTCCCACGTGGTGGTGCAGACCTCGTCGAGGAACCAGCGGTCGTGGGTGACGACGACCAGGCCGCCGCTGCGCTGCTTCACGTACCCGGCGAGCCAGGCCACGCCCTCGACGTCGAGGTGGTTGGTGGGCTCGTCGAGCACCAGCAGGTCCAGCGGCCGGATGAGCTGGGCGGCCAGGGCCACGCGGCGGCGCTCGCCACCGGACATGGGGGCGACGGGAGCGTCCAGGCCGAGCCGGTCGAGCTCCAGGCCGGTGAGCACCGAGCGGACGGCCGGGTCGCCGGCCCACTCGTGCTCGGCGGCGAACATCGACGGCGGCAGCACGACGTCGCGCACCGTCGTCCCGGGCGGGAGGGTGCCGGACTGGTCGAGCACCCCCATCGCGAGGTCACCGCGGCGGGTCACCCGGCCGGAGTCCGGCTCGTCGGCGCCGGTGATCAGCGAGAGCAGCGTGCTCTTGCCACCGCCGTTGCGGCCGACGATCCCGATGCGCTCGCCGGCGGCGACGCCGAGCGAGACGTCGTCGAGGACCACGGTGGTGCCGTGCGCCTTGTGCACCCGCTCGAGGTTGACCAGGTTGACGGGGGCGCTCATCGGCTGCGGGGAGGAGTCATGGGCCCCCAGTATCCGACGCCCGCTCCCCCCGGGACCACGGCGGTCCCGGTATCGAGGGAAGACACGGCGCGTCCCCGGGGTTACGCTGACACTAGTTGAGCCCTCAACCAAGGAGGCCGGCATGCCCGCCGTGACCGTCGAGGACACCACCACCCTGCCGCGCGTCCCGCTGCCCGCACCCCGCACGGTGCGCCGCCGCACCCGCTCGGTCACGACGGCGCCCTCGGGCTTCGAGGGCGAGGGCTTCCCGGTGCGCCGCGCGTTCGCCGGCGTCGACCTGCGCGCGCTCGACCCCTTCATCCACATGGACCAGATGGGTGAGGTCGAGTACGCCCCCGGCGAGCCCAAGGGCACCTCCTGGCACCCGCACCGCGGCTTCGAGACCGTCACCTACCTCATCGACGGCACGTTCGAGCACGCCGACTCCCACGGCGGCGGCGGGACGATCAGCAACGGCGACACCCAGTGGATGACCGCCGGCGGCGGCGTCCTGCACATCGAGCGGCCGCCGGAGGAGCTGGTCGTGAGCGGCGGCCTGTTCCACGGGCTCCAGCTCTGGGTGAACCTGCCGCGGGCGCAGAAGTGGGTCGAGCCCCGCTACCAGGACCTGCGCGCCCGGGAGTCGGTGCTGCTCGCCAGCGCCGACGCCGGTGCGCTGCTGCGGGTGATCGCCGGCGAGGTGGGCGGGCACACCGGCCCCGGCTCGACGTACACCCCGATGGCGATGGTGCACGCGACCGTGGCCCCCGGCGCGACGCTGGACCTCCCGTGGCGGCCGGACTTCAACGCGCTGGTCTACGTGCTCTCCGGCGCCGGCTCGGTCGGCATCGACGGCGCCCCGGTGCGCACCGGCCAGCTCGCGGTGCTCGGCCCCGGCGACACGGTGACCGTGCGCGGCGCCGTGCACCAGGAGTCGCGCACGCCGGCCCTCGACGTCGTGGTCCTGGGCGGGCGGCCGATCAACGAGCCGATCGCCATGTACGGCCCCTTCGTGATGAACACGGCCGACGAGGTGCGGGACGCGTTCGCCGACTTCCGGGCCGGCCGGCTCGGCTCGATCCCGGCGCAGCGCGTCGAGGGACCGGTTCCACACGCCGCCGTCCGGGGCGAGACTGGCTGACGGCAAGGCCCCCACCCGCCGCCTGCTGCCCGTGTCGAGATCACGGGATCTCGGCGTATCCAGCCCCCGTGGCCGCCGAGATCGCGCGATCTCGGCGGAGGAGGGAATGCGAACCGCCATGAGCAACCTGGAACCGCGTCCACCAGCCCGCGACATGGGCGGGCTGGACGGCACCACCGCCGGGCCCGCGCTGGACCTGCTGCCCGGCAAGGAGGTGCTGCTCGGCGAGAGCACCCGCGTGCGCCGGTTGCTCCCGACGCTCGGCCGGCGGATGGTCGGCGCCTGGGTGTTCGTCGACCACTACGGGCCCGACGACATCACCTCCTCCCCCGGCATGCAAGTGCCTCCGCACCCGCACACCGGGCTGCAGACCGTCTCCTGGCTGCTGGAGGGCGAGGTGCACCACCGCGACTCGCTCGGCAGTGACGTGCGGTTCCGCCCCGGGGAGCTGGCGCTGATGACGGCGGGGCACGGGATCGCCCACTCCGAGCAGTCACCGGCGACCCACCCGCGCTTCCTGCACGGCGCCCAGCTGTGGGTGGCGCTGCCCGACGGCGACCGCGAGGTCGCGCCGCACTTCGAGCACCACGCCCAGCTGCCCGGCTTCAGCTCCGACGGGCTGACCGCGACGGTGCTCATGGGCTCGTTCGGCGGGGTGACGTCACCGGGGCGGGCCTACACCCCGCTGGTCGGCGTCGACCTGGCGCTCGCCGGCGGCGCAGACGTGGAGGTGCCCCTGGAACCCGGTTTCGAGCACGGTCTGCTGACCTCCTCGGGGTCGGTGACGGTCGACGGCGTCCCGCTCGAGCCGGGCGCGATGCTCTACCTCGGGACCGGACGGCGGACGCTGCGGGTGCGCGCCGGTGCGACGTCCCGGCTGCTGCTGCTCGGCGGCGAGCCGTTCGAGGAGCGCCTGGTCATGTGGTGGAACTTCATCGGCCGGTCGGGTGAGGAGGTCGCGGAGTACGCCGAGCAGTGGAACGCCGAATCGCGGCGCTTCGGCACCGTCGTCGGCTACGACGGGGACCGGCTGGCGGCCCCGCCGCTGCCCCCGGTCGCGCTCCGGCCGCGCGGCCGCGTCCGCTGAGGGAGGCTGCGCTCATGACCGACTCCACCGGGCCCGACCCCCGGTTGCTGCAGTTCGTCGCCGGCCGGCGCTGGGGCGTGCTGACCACGATCAAGCGCGACGGCCGCCCGCAGCTGTCCAACGTCGGCTACGCCTGGGACGACGGCCTCGTCCGCGTCTCGGTGACCGCCGACCGCGCGAAGACCCGCAACCTGCAGCGCGACCCCCGGGTGACGCTGCACGTCTCGTCGGAGGACTTCTGGTCCTGGGTCGCCGTCGAGGGCACCGCCGAGCTCACGCCGGTGGCGCAGGAGCCGCACGACGCCACCGTCGAGGAGCTCGTCGCCTACTACCGCGGCATCTCCGGCGAGCACGAGGACTGGGACGAGTACCGGGCCGCGATGGTCGCCGACCGGCGGCTGGTCGTGCGGTTCCGCCCCGAGCACGCGTACGGCCAGCTGAGGGGCTGACCCGGCCCCGCCGGTGCGCCCCGTTCGCACCGGCTGCCGGGCACCGATCACCCGGCGGGGAGCTCCATGACCGAGAACGACGCGCCCCACGGGTCGGCGAGCACCGCGAACCGGCCGTACTCGGTGTCCTCCGCCGGGAGCAGGACCTTCCCGCCCGCGGCCGTCACCGTGGCGACCGCGCCGTCGGTGTCGCTCACCGCGAAGCAGGTGGCCCAGCCCTTCGGCGCCCCGGGGACGACGCCGCCGAGCCCGCCCAGCGGGTCCCCGTCGGTGGCGAAGGTCGTGTAGCCCTCACCGCCGGGGACCTCCTCGAACCGGAACCCGAAGACCGCGGCGTAGAACTCCCGGGCCGCGGCCGGGTCGTCGGCCGCCAGCTCGTTCCAGACCAGCGAGCCCGGCTCGTTGTAGCGCTGCACCCCGGCGTGCTCGCCGGCCTGCCACAGGCCGAACGGGTTGCCCTGCGGGTCCAGCGCGATGGCCATCGTGCCGAACGGGCCGACCGCCATCGGCTCCACGACGACCGTGCCCCCGGCCTCCCGGATGCGGGCCGCCGCGGCGGCCGCGTCGTCGGTCGCGAAGTAGGTGGTCCACCGGGGCGGGTCGTCCGGATCCTGCTGCGGCCCCATCCCGGCCACCGGCCGCCCGTCCTTCTCCGCGTCGAGGTAGCCGCCGAACTCGGGGTCACCGCCGGTGAACTGCCAGCCCAGCAGGCCGGCGTAGAACTGCTTGGCCGCCTCCAGGTCGGCGGCGCCGTAGTCGACCCAGCTGGGGGTGCCGGGCGGCCAGGGGGTCTCTCGGGTGGGCATGGTTGCCTCCTCCTGTGTGGGGGAGGTCACGGTCCCACCGGGCACCGACAGTTCGGC
>NZ_SSXB01000065.1:0-23093 GCF_021698995.1 Blastococcus sp. KM273129
GGCGGGGGCCGGTCGCGGCGCCAGCCCTCGACCAGCGCCTCGACGTCGGCCAGCCCCGGCACCGGTGACCACCGGCTGGGCTGCGGGGTGCGCCAGAACGCCTCGACCCGGGCGTTGTAGTCCTCCGCCAGCGCCCGGACGGCCTGCTCGCTGCCCAGCCGGGCCGCGCGCTCGGGCAGGACGTCCCGCTCCCGGCGGAGCGCGAGGCCCGGCGGGAGCATCTCGGCGGTCTCGATGCCCTCGCGCCGCGCCTTGGCCACGGCCCAGTCGTAGGCCGTGGTGTCGCGCTCCAGGCCGGGGATCGGCTTGCCGGCGCCGTCCAGGCCCTCGAAGTCGCCCCGCTCGCGGGCGCGGGCGATCTGGGTGTCCACCCACGTCTCGAACGAGACCCCCGGCGGCTTGCGCTGCGTCATCGCCGTCCATGGTCCACGCCTCTGGCAGGCTCGCCACCGTGCGGACGACGAGCAGCCGGGAGGTGTACCGCAACCCGTGGATCCGGGTGCGGGAGGACACGGTGCAGCGGGCCGACGGGTCCAGCGGCGTCTACGGCGTGGTGGAGAAGCCCCACTTCGCCCTCGTCCTCCCCGCCGAGCGGGACGGCTTCTGGCTGGTGCAGCAGCACCGCCACCCGCTGGGCCGCCGGGCCTGGGAGTTCCCGCAGGGCACCTGGGCGCACGGCGCGCACGGTTCCGCCGAGGAGCTCGCCCGGGCCGAGCTCGCCGAGGAGACCGGCCTGCGCGCCGGCACCCTGACCCACCTCGGCCACCTCGACCTGGCACCCGGGCTGGCCACGCAGGAGTTCGACGTCTGGCTGGCGGCCGGCCTCGAGCCCGGCCCGCCCGCGCGGGAGGTGACCGAGGCCGACATGGTGGCCGCGTTCGTCCCCGAGCACGAGCTGCGGGCGATGATCCGGGACGGCCGCTTCACCGACGGGCCGTCGCTGGCGGCCTACGCCCTCCTGCTCCTCCGCTGACGCGCCGCGCGCCCGCCCGGCGACGGAGGGTGGTGACCGGCCCCCGAACGGGTGTGACCACCCGCCGCCGGCGTGCGCGGCGCCCGGGCTGCCAGCAGGCTGTCCCGGTGCCGCTGTCCGCCCCGGGCCTGCCCGCGCTGCCACCGGAGCTCTCCGGGCCGGTCGCCGTGGAGCTCGCCAAGCCGGTCCGCGAGATCCCGTCGCCCGCCGCGCTGAGCGGCGGGTGCCGGTACGAGCCCAAGTGGGACGGCTACCGGCTGGTCGTCGTGCGCAGCGGCAGCGCCACCCGGCTGTGGTCCAAGCAGGGGCGCGACCTCACCGACCGCTTCCCCGACGTCGCCGCCGCCGCGCTCGCCCAGGTGCCCCCCGGGACCGTCGTCGACGGCGAGGTCGTCATCTGGCACGACGACCGGCTGGACTTCGGCCTGCTGCAGCAGCGCATGGTGGCCTCGGCCGGGCGGATCCGGGCGCAGGTCTCCGCGGCGCCCGCCTCCTACGTGGCGTTCGACCTGCTGGCCGCCGGTGGCGAGGACCTGCGCGGCCGGACGTTCACCCGGCGGCGCGCCGCCCTCGAGCAGCTGGCGGCCCGCTGGGCCCCGCCCATGCAGCTCTCCCCGGTCACCGCCGACCCGGCCGAGGCGCGGCAGTGGTTCGACGACTTCCGCCCGGCCGGCGTGGAGGGGCTGGTCGTGAAGGGCGCGGCGAGCCGCTACGCACCCGGCCGCCGGGAGTGGCTGAAGGTCAAGAGCTGGGAGACGACCGAGGTGCTCGCCGGCGGTGTCATCGGCGACCTGGACCGGCCGGGCCAGCTGGTGGCGGGCCGCTACCGCGGCGGCGAGCTCGTCGTCGTCGGCCGCAGCAGCCCGCTCTCCCCCGCCCAGTCGGCCGAGCTCGCCGCCGTGCTGCGGCCCGCGGGCCCGGACCACCCGTGGCCCGAGCGCGTCGGCACCGGCCGGTTCGGCGGCGGACGCCTCGCCGTCCCGCTCACCCGCGTCGAGCCGACCGCCGTCGTCGAGGTGAGCGCCGACGCCGCCCTGCAGGCCGGCGTGTTCCGCCACCCGCTGCGCTTCGTCCGGGTGCGCCCCGACCTGCGCCCCGAGGACGTCCCCGGGATCTGAGCCCTCCTCCCCCCTCCGGGTGAGCGGGGTCACCTCGCCGCGGCCGGCGGCCGATGCGATCGGCGTGACCACGTCCCCGACCAGCGCACCGGCCGCCCGCGCCGCCTGGCTGCACACGGCGCTGGTGGTGCTGGTCATCGCCCTGGTCGTCGTCGTGGTCCCGGAGGGCCCGTGGCGTCCGGCCGCCGAGATCGTCCTCTACGCCCTGGGGCTGGCCGGGGTGGTGACCGCGTTGCGGCGGCACCGGACCCCGCTCGTCGTCGCCTGGTCGGGCCTCGCGGCCGCCCTCGCCCTCTTCGCGCTCAGCTGCGTCGCGGACGTCGCCGCGCTGGCCGGCCTGGCCCCCGGCATCAGCGCGCCGCTGGAGACCGCCCTCGACGTGGCCGCCTACGCGGCGCTCGTGGTCGGGGCCCTGGGCGTGGTCCGCGCCGGCCGGCGGCGCCGCGACTGGGCATCCTGGACCGACACCCTGACCCTCCTGCTGGCGGCCGGCCTCATCCTCCTCGCCGTGCAGGGCGACCGGCACGCGCACGGGAGCGACTTCGTCGAGGTCAACGTCGGCACGCCCCTGCTCACCGCCGTCCTGCTGATCGTCTGCCTGCCGCTGGCCCTCACGCGGGGCCGGACGGTCACCACGGCGGCGCTGTTCACCGCAGCCGCGCTCGCCGTGGCGGCGTACGGCGGCGCCATCCTCACCGGCACCACGCTGCGGGGGTCCGCGGTGCTGGACCCGGTCTCCCTCCTCCCGATCGCCGCGCTCTGCCTGGCCGGGCGCCACCCCTCGGTCGTCGCTCTGGGCCCCGCCGCCACCACCGGGCGGGACGCCACCTTCGGCCGGGTCGTGGCCGTGGGCGCCGTCCTGCTCGTCAACCCCGCCGTGCTGGTCCTGTGGACCGTGGACCACGGCGGAATCGGCTATGTCCTGGGCGCGGGCAGCGCCGTGCTGTCCGGCCTGGCCCTGTGGCGGCTGCTCGCCCTCAGCCGGGAGCGCGAGCGCACCCGGGCGGCGCTGGCCGCGAGCGAGGAACGGCTCCGGGTCCTGCTGGAGAACGCCGCCGACGTCATCGCCATCGTCGACGCCGAGGGATCGGTCGCGTACATGAGCCCGGCGGTCCGGTCGCTGCTCGGCCGCCCCCCGGCCGACTACGTCGGGCGCGACGCCATCTCGCTGGCCGATCCCCGCGACCAGCCGCGCCTGCGGGCCGCCGTCGCCGCGGCCGGCCGCTCCGCCGGCGGCGGCTCCGGCGTCGTGGACACCGACATCCGCGTCCAGCACAGCTCCGGCGGCACCCGGTGGGTGGAGATGCGGATCAGCGGCCGGGTGGACGCCGTCGGCATCGAGGGCTGGGTCGTGAACTTCCGGGAGGTCACCGACCGGAAGCTGTTCGAGGAGGAGCTGCGGCGGCAGGCGCGCACCGACCCCCTGACCGGCCTGCTCAACCGGACCGCCTTCAACGAGCGGCTCGAGGCAGCCGCCGCCGGCGCCGGACCGGGCAGCTGCCCGGCGGTGCTCTTCATCGACGTCGACGACTTCAAGGACGTCAACGACACCCTGGGGCACGCCGCCGGGGATGAGCTGCTGCTGGCGGTCGCCGGGCGGCTCTCCGCCGACGTGCGCGGCGAGGACGTGGTCGCCCGGCTCGGCGGTGACGAGTTCGCCCTCCTGCTGGCCGACGCCGACGCCGCACTGTTGCGCGAGGTCGCCGAGCGGCTGCTCACCGCGCTGCGCGCACCGGTGCGGGTGGGCACCCGCACCACCACCGTGACCGCCAGCATCGGCGGCGCGCTCGGGACGGCCGGCTGCACCGCAGAGGAGCTGCTGCACCGCGCCGACACCGCCATGTACGCCGCGAAGCGCACGGGCAAGGACTCCTGCGCCCTGCTGGGGGCGGCGGAGGACGCGCTCCCCTGACGGCGCGCGGCTCAGGGCTGCTGCGGCACCCGGCCCAGGCCGACCAGCAGGCGGCGCAGCAGCGCGGCCAGCTGCTCCCGGTCCCCCGACGGCAGGGCCTCCAGCAGCCGCCGCTCGGTCTCCAGGTGGTCGGGCAGCGCCGCGTCCAGCGCCGCGCGGCCCGCGTCGGTGAGCGTGACGACGACGGCCCGCCCGTCGGCGTCGCTGCGCCCGCGGGTGATCAGGCCCTTCTCCTCCAGCCGGTCGAGCCGCTGCGTGATCGCGCCCGAGGTGACCAGCGCCGTGCGCATGAGCGCGGTGGGCGTGAGCTGGTAGGGCGCGCCCGCCCGGCGCAGGGCCGCCAGGACGTCGAAGGAGGGCGCGTCGAGGCCGTGCCGGGCGAAGGTGGCCCGCTGGGCGAGGTGCACCTCCCGCTGGAGCTGGGTGATGCGGCCGATGATCCCCATGGGCGAGCAGTCGAGGTCCGGACGCTCCCGGGCCCACTGCTCGAGGATCAGGTCGACGGCGTCCTCCACGTCGCTCACCGTAACGGCCCCGGCGGCGCAGCCGGACCTGCGCGCATCAGCGCAGCCGCGAGCTGAGCCGGACGGTGAACCCGGCCGGTCCGCGGACCAGGTCGACGTGGTCCCAGAGCTTGCGGGTCAGCCACAGGCCCATGCCGCCCCGGGCCAGGTCGGCGCCGTGCGCCGGGCGGTAGCCGGGGAACGGGATGTCGGTGCCGGGGCCCTGGTCGGTGACGGCGACGACCATGCGCCCGCCGTCGGCCCACACGCGGGCCGAGACCGGGCGGGCGCCGTGCCGGAAGGCGTTGCTGGCGATCTCGCTGGCGGCGAAGTGCAGGTCGGCGGCCTGGTCGGGGTCGGGCACGTGGACCTGGACCACCGCCCGGAGCAGGCGGCGCAGCTCGGCCAGCGACGGGGCGTCGTCCACCGCCAGCACCGGGTCCGACTCCTCGATCGGCTCACGGGGCACCGGCAGCCGCCGGACGTAGGCGGTGGGGTTCTCGAACGCGGCGCTCGGCACGACCTCGCCACCGGTCAGCACCCAGGGGTGCGTGGCGGCCGCCCCGGCGAGCACCTCGGCGGGGAGCTCGCGGCGGTCGAACAGGCACAGGCCCGACACCGGCCGGACGGCCATCAGCAGGTTGACGGCGGCCTCGTAGCGCAGCCCGTCGCGCCGGTCGAGCGGCCCGTCGCCGAACCGCACCTGGCCGGCGACCCGCAACCGGCCCGAGCCGGTGCCCCGGGCCCGCCGCACCAGGTCGCGGCTGGCGGCGACGGCGTCGGGCACCGTCGTGTCCAGCAGGCACAGCCGGTCGTCCGTCTCGACCGCCCCGGCGCGCTCGCCCAGCGCCCCGGTGACCAGCTCCGCCGTCCCCGGGGGGCAGGAGAGGACGACCAGGTCGCCGGCCCGCAGCCCCTCCTCGAGCCAGGGCAGGGCCGCGGCCAGCAGCTCGTCGTCGGAACCGACCGGCGCGGCGACGTGCGGGACCTCCGCGAAGGAGACCGCGGCACGGAGGCGCCCGGGCGCGCCCGTGCCCGCACCCCCGCCGGTCACCTGCGCCATCCGGTCTCCTGCACCTCCGGACCGGAGCCTTCCCGGCCGACTGGTTGAGCATTCTGCGACATCGTCGGTCACGCGCCGCACGAGGGCGCGCTGAACGCCCGGTGCTCACCCCTCGGGGCGACGGGAACGGCCCCGGACGCGACCGGTGGCGGCGGGGTCGCACCCCACCGCCACCGGCGCCGACGTCGCTCCCGCGGCGTCAGGGCTGGAAGGCCCCCGCCACCTTCCGCAGCTCACCGGACATGCGCACGAGGTCCTCCGCCGCGGTCTGCATCGCCGCCACGCCCAGGGAGGTCTCCTGGGCCCCCTGCGCCACCTCGGCCACGGTGCCGGCGATCGACCGGCCGCTCTCCGCGGCGTCCGCGATCGACCGGCTCATCTCGTTGGTCGTCGCGGTCTGCTCCTCGACGGCCGAGGCGATCGTCGTCTGGTAGTCGTTGATCTCGGCGATGATCGCGGTGACGCCGCCGATCGCCTGCACCGCGCTGCCGGTGTCGGTCTGGATCGCCTCCACCCGCCGGGCGATGTCCTCGGTGGCCTTCGCCGTCTCCTGCGCCAGCTCCTTCACCTCGTTGGCCACCACGGCGAAACCCTTGCCCGCCTCCCCGGCGCGGGCGGCCTCGATCGTGGCGTTCAGCGCCAGCAGGTTCGTCTGCTCGGCGATCGAGGTGATCACCTTGACGACGTTGCCGATCTCCGCGCTGGACTCCCCCAGCCTGCCGATCGTCACCGAGGTCGACTCGGCCGCGGACACGGCGCTGCCGGCGATCCGGGCGGCCTCGGCGGCGTTGTGCGCGATCTCCCGGATGGAGGCGCCCATCTGCTCCGCCCCCGCGGCGACCGCCTCGATCCCGCCGCTCACCTCGCGGGTGGCCTCGGTGACGTCCCGGGCCTGCCCCTGGGAGCGGTCCGCGGTGCCGGCGATCGCTTCGCTGGTGGACGACAGCGTGCGCGCCGCCTCCTCGAGCAGCTGGGACGCCTGGCCGACCTCGCCGACGACCCCGGAGACCCGCCCCAGCGTGGTGTTCACCGCGCCGGCGAGCTGGTCCAGCTCGGTCCTCCCGGCGCCCTCGTCGAGCCGGCGCTGCAGGTCACCGGTGCTCAGCACCTCGGTCATGGCCCGCAGCGGCCGGTTGATGCTGCGGGAGATCAGCACCGACAGGCCCACGATCACCAGGATGATCGGCGTCGCCCAGAGCGCCATCGCGGCCAGCTCGGCCCGGAGGGCCCCGTCGAGGTCGGCGACGTAGATGCCCGAGCCGACCACCCAGCCCCACGGCTCGTAGCCGGCCACGTAGGAGATCTTCGGCTGCGGCTCCTCCTCGCCGGGCTTGGGCCACAGGTAGTCGACGAAGCCGCTGCCCTCGGCCTCCACCACCTCGACGAACTCCACGAACAGCTTCTTGCCGTCCGGGTCCTCGTTCCCCGAGAGGTCGGTCCCGTCGAGTTCGGGCTTGATCGGGTGCATCACCATGGTCGGGCCCATGTCGTTGATCCAGAAGTACTCCTCGCCGGAGTACCGCAGCCCGCGGATCGCGGCGGCGGCCGACGCCTGCGCCTGCGCCACCGGCATCGCGCCGGAGGCGGCGAGATCGCCGTAGTGGCCGACGACCCCGAGCGCGGACTCCACGGCGACCTTGGCCTGGTTCCGCTGCTCCTCCTCGATCGTCGAGCGCACGTGCAACGCGCCGATCACGGCGATCGTCGCCATCCCGATCACCGCGACGAGCACCAGCGCCAGCAGGCGGGTGCTCACCTTCACACGGCTCAGTCGCCCGGTCATGGGTACGCCTTTCGGTCGGATTCGTTCCTCTGGTCGTCGGGGACGAGAGGAACGGATCGAGCCGAAGGGGCCGATCGTGACCGTTCGGTGACCCGCGTCACCGCAGGTGTCGCCTCAGCGGCGGAGGGAGACCGTCACGGTGAACTTCGGGTCCCGGTCGGCGACGCGGGTGGGTCCGACCACCCGGTTGAGCGCCGGGCGGTAGCGCAGCGCCGAGTTGTAGACCGTCCAGAGCTCGCCGCCGGGGCGCAGCACCCGTGCCGCCGCCACGAACAGCCGGTCGGCGGCCGTCGTCACCACCGCGGCGCCCACGTGGAAGGGCGGGTTGCAGACGACCAGGTCGACCGAGCGGTCCGGCACCGTCGCCGCGGCGTCGTCCCGCCGCACCTCGACGCGGTCGGCGACGCCGTTCGCGGCCGCCGTCGCCTCGGCCGAGGCGACGGCGGCGGCGGACTGGTCCACGGCGAGGACGCGCAGCCCCGGCCGGTCGCGGGCCAGCAGCGCGGCCAGGACGCCGGTGCCGCAGCCGAGGTCCACGGCGGTCCGCGCGCCGGGGGCCATCTCCGGGAGCGCCCGCAGCAGCGCCCGGGTGCCGATGTCGACCCGCGTGCCGGCGAAGGCCGCCCCGTGCGCGCAGACGGTCAGGCCGAGGTCGGGGTGCTCCTGGCGCCGCGGGAACGACGAGGGGCGCGGCCGCGGCCCGCGGGCGACCAGCACACGGGACTTCTGCCGGGCCAGGCTCGCCTGCACCTCGGTGAACGAGGCGCCGAGGACGTCGTTCATCGCGTGCGTCATGTGCTTGACCCGGCCGCCCACCAGGACGGTGACGTCGGGGGCCGCCGACGCCGCGACCACCTCGGCGATCTCGCGCAGCGCGTCCAGCCCCTTGGGGGCCTTGACCAGCACCAACCGCGCGCCGTCCGCCAGCCCGGGGCCCAGCGGCAGCGACCGGGAGGTGCCGGCCAGGCCCACGCGCTCGGCGTTGGCCGCCAGCGCCCGCTCCCCCACCAGCAGGTCCTGGCCCACCCGCACACCGGTGAGCCCGTGCCGGGCGGCCAGCCCCAGCGCGAGCGCGCCGTAGGAGTCGTCGACGACGGCGACCTCGCCCGGCCCGCACCGGGGGACCAGCTCGGCCGCGAGGTCGAGCAGCAGCCGGTCGGTCGCGTCGACGGCGACGAGGTCCGGGGCCTCGACGTCGGGGGTGCGCCGGAGTGCGCCGAGGACCTCCTCGGGGGTGAGCGCCACGCCGGCGTCAGCCGCGCGGGGTGGCGGCGACCAGGTCGGCGACGACGCCGGCGAGCTCTGGGCCGACGTCCTCCTGCAGGAAGTGCCCGCCGCCGGCCAGCGTGGTGTGCGGCATCCCCTGGGCGCCGGGCACGAGCTTCCGGAACACCCGGTCGCCCCCGCCGGTGATCGGGTCGGAGTCGGAGAAGGCCGTGAGGAAGGGCTTCTCCCAGCGCGCCAGCACCTCCCACGCCGCCCGGTTGGCCGCGGCCGCCGGGTCGTCGGGCGACGTCGGCACCAGCGCGGGGAACTGCCGGGCGCCGGCGGTGTACCGGTCGTCGGGGAAGGGCGCGTCGTAGGCGGCCACCACCTCGGGGGCGAGCCCGCGGGCGGTGCCGTTGCCGACGATGCGGCCGATGTGGAACTCGGGGCTCTCCTGGGAGAACCGCTGCCAGGCCAGGAACGCCTCGCTCATCTTCTGGTCGCCGGTGGGCAGGCCGGTGTTGGCGACGACGACCCGGGCGAACCGGTCGGGGTTCTCCGCGACCAGCCGCAGCCCGATGAGCCCGCCCCAGTCCTGGCAGACGAGGGTGAGGTCGCGCAGGCCGAGCTCGTCGAGCAGCGCCTGGCGCATCCAGCCGACGTGGCGGGCGTAGGTGTAGGCGGACCGCTCGACCGGCTTGTCCGAGCGGCCGAAGCCGACCAGGTCGGGCGCGACGACGCGCAGGCCGGCGTCGACCAGCACCGGGATCATCCGGCGGTAGAGGAAGGACCAGGACGGTTCGCCGTGGAGGAGCAGCACCGTCTCGCCGTCGGCCGGGCCTTCGTCGACGTAGGCGATCCGCAGTCGGCCGCCCTCGCCGTCGTCGACCTCGACGTAGCGGGGTTCGTACGGGAAATTGGGCAGGTCGGCGAAGCGCTCGTCAGGGGTGCGGAGGGTCTCCACGGGTCCGGCCTCCAGTCATGGGCACAGGGAGCTATCCATGCGGTCTCGGGGCCTGAACCGTAGGCACAGCTCCCCGTGCCCCCGCGGGGTGGGGCGGGGGCGAAGGGCTTGCCGCGCGAGACGGCCGGCGCTACCGTCAGTTCATAAGTCGCGGCTTATGCAACCGAGGAGGCGCCATGACCACCACCGATCCGGTCGCCACGGCCGGCCTGGTCACGCGCGAGGTGCGCACCGGTTCCCGGGACGGCGCGCCGACGCGCATCGCCGTCGCCCGGCGCACCTACCGCGCCGACCGGGCCCAGGTCTGGGGCGCGCTCACCGACGCCGAGCGGCTGCCCCGCTGGTTCCTGCCGGTGAGCGGCGAGCTGCGCGCCGGCGGCCGCTACCAGCTCGAGGGCAACGCCGGCGGCGTGGTCGAGCGGTGCGACGAGCCCGAGTCCTTCGCCGTCACCTGGGAGTTCGGCGGGATGCTCTCCTGGCTGCAGGTCACCCTCTCCCCGTCGGACGGCGGCACCGAGCTCGAACTGGTGCACGAGGCCCCCGTGGACCCCGAGTTCTGGGCGCAGTTCGGGCCGGGTGCGGTGGGTGTGGGCTGGGACCTGGCGCTCATGGGCCTCGGGCTGCACCTGGACAGCGGCGCGCCGGTCGACCCCGAGGTGGCGGCGACGTTCACCCTGACGCCCGAGGGGGTCGAGTTCGTCCGCCGGGCGGCCGCCGGGTGGGGCGAGGCCGCGGCCGCCGACGGCGACGATCCCACCGCCGCGCGGGAGGCGGCCGACCGTACCGTGGCGTTCTACACGACGCCGCCGTCCGGGGATGCCCCAGGAGCCGGGTGAACGGGACCTTCGAGGCGCTGGGGGACCGCACCCGCCGGCAGGTCCTGGAGCTGCTCTCCACGGGCGAGCAGCCGGCGGGTGCCCTCGTGCGGGCGCTGCAGGCGTCGGCACCGATCTCGCAGCCGGCGGTGTCCCAGCACCTGCGCGTGCTGCGGGAGGCGGGGCTGGTCACGGTGCGCGCCGAGGGCACCCGCCGGGTGTACGCCCTGGACCCGTCCGGGCTCGCGGCCGCCCAGGCCTGGCTCGCGGCCCTGGCCGACCCCCTGGCGGCGTTCGCCCAGCCCCTCGACGCGCTGGCGACCGAGGTGGCGCGGGGGGAGCGCGCCCGGCGGACCGCACCGGGCGCCGCGCAGCACGACGGCCGCTCGGCCTGACCCCTGCGGCCGGCCGGGCGGCACCGGCGGCCCCGCGCCCGGCAGGATGGCGGCATGCCGATCACCACCCGCGAATGGCAGCTGGCGGCCCGCCCGCACGGCGAGCCCACCCCCGACGACTTCCGGCTCGTGGAGCTCGAGCGCCCGGACCCGGCCGAGGGGCAGGTCGCCGTCCGCATGCTGGTCATGTCGGTCGACCCCTACATGCGCGGCCGGATGAACGCGGGGAAGTCCTACGCGGCCCGCTGGGAGATCGGCGAGACGATGAAGGGCGGGGCGGTCGGCCGCGTGGTCGCCTCCCGCTCCCCCGACGTCCCCGAGGGCGCCCTGGTGCTCGCCGACGCCGCGTGGCGGGACGTCGCCGTCCTGGACGCCGCGCACGTGCGGGTGCTGCCCGAGCTGCCGGGCATCCCGCCCAGCTACCACCTCGGCGTGCTGGGCATGCCCGGGCTCACGGCCTGGGCCGGGCTCTTCCGGCTCGCGGAGTTCCGGGAGGGCGACACGGTGTTCGTCTCCGGTGCCGCGGGGGCGGTCGGCAGCCTGGTCGGGCAGTTCGCGAAGCTGAACGGGGCCGCCGCGGTCGTCGGCAGCGCCGGCACCCCGGAGAAGGTGCGCTGGCTGACCGAGGAGGTGGGCTTCACCCGGGCGTTCGACTACCACGACGGGCCGGTGGCCGACCTGCTCGCCACGGCCGCGCCCGAGGGCATCGACGTCTTCTTCGACAACGTCGGCGGTGAGCACCTGGAGGCCGCGATCGGCGCCTTCAGGGAGTTCGGGCGCGGTGCGCTGTGCGGCGCCATCTCGGGCTACAACGCCACCGAGCCCGCCCCGGGGCCGCGCAACATGTTCATGATGGTCACCAAGAAGCTGAGCCTGCGCGGGTTCATCGTCGGTGACCACGCCGACCTGCGGGACGAGTTCACGACGGAGGTGACCCGCATGGTCACCTCCGGGGACCTCGTCGTCCGGGAGACGGTGCGCGAGGGCCTCGAGAACGCCGTCGACACCTTCCTGGACCTCCTGCGCGGCGGGAACACCGGGAAGATGGTGGTGAAGCTCGCCGAGTGAGGCCGGTTCCCGGCCGGCGGGACGGGGCAGAGTCCGGGGCATGTGGCTCTTCCTCACCCGCCGGCTGCGCATGTGGCTGATCCTGACCGTGGTCGTCCCGCTGGCGACCGGCGTCCTCCGCCGGCTCGGCCGCGCGCTCGAGCGGCGACGCGGGCCCTCCACGGTCAGCAACGCCCTGCTGAAGGCCGGCGACCTCGGCGACCGGGCCCGCACCAGCCTCCGGGGCGGCCGCCGGTCCCGCCGGGCGTGACCGAGCCGGTCCTGGAGACCCGTCCGGCGTCCGGCCCGGCGCGGGCGGTCGCGCTGTTCTGCCACGGCGGGACGGTGGCCAGCGTCGAGCCGCCCAAGGAGCGGGCGCTCTCCCTGGTGCGCATGCGCGCGATCGAGCAGTTCGTGTCCGGCGCCGCCGCCGGGCGGGGGCTCACCACCTGCCTGCTGCGCTACCGGTTCGCCGGCTGGAACGGGGCTGCGGCCGACGCCTACGCCGACGTGCGCTGGGCGCTGGACCGGATCCGCGACGAGCACGGCGACCTGCCCGTCGTCCTGGTCGGGCACTCGATGGGCGGCCGGGCGGCGCTGCGCGCAGGCGGGGACGACGGCGTCGCGGCGGTCTGCGCGCTCGCACCCTGGACGCCGCCCGGTGAGCCGGTCGGCCACCTGCGCGACCGCACCGTCGCGATCCTGCACGGGCGGGGCGACCGCTGGGTGCCGGCCCAGCTCTCCGCCGACTTCGCCGTCCGGGCGCAGCGCGCGGGCGCCCGGGTCGCGCGGTTCACCATCGCCGGCGGCCACAGCATGCTGCGCTCGGCGCACCGCTGGCACGCCTTCACCCGCGACGTCGTACTCGCCGGGGCAGGGCTGGCCCCGCTGCGGCCCGATCTCGCCGCGGCCCTGGCCCGGCCGGCGCCGGAGGGCCTCGCCGTCCCGTTGTGAGGACGGCAGATCCGCTGCGGTGCCCGGCAGCGACGGACCTCGTCGCCGGGGCCGGGCACCCCTAGCGTCGGCCCGGTGATGGACTGGAGCACCGACCCGGCCGCCGCCGCGGCCCACTTCGCCCGCCGGCTGGCCGTGGAGACCGACGTCAGCGACGTCCACACCGCCCTGGAGACCGGCGACCCGGGGTTCGTCCTGCTCGACAGCCGCAGCCGCGAGGCGTGGCAGCAGGGGCACGTACCCGGCGCGGTGCACCTGCCCGGCGCCGAGATCCCCGACCGGGCCGCCGCCGAGCTCGACCCCGCGGTGCCGGTGGTGACCTACTGCTGGGGTCCCGGGTGCAACGGCGCCACCCGCGCGGCGCTCCGGCTGGCGCTGCTCGGCTACCGGGTGCGCGAGATGATCGGCGGCTTCGAGTACTGGGCCCGGGAGGGCCTGCCCGTGGTGCGCCCGGACGGCGTGCACCGGGCTCCCGCCGATCCGCTCACCGCCCCGGGGGGCAGCTGCGGGTGCTGACCACCGGCACGGGGTCGTCGGCGAGGCGCGACCACAGCACCTCGTCGTGCTTCACGCCGTCGCCGTAGCGGAAGGAGCGGCGCAGCCGCCCCTCGCGCCTGAAGCCGGCCTTCTCCGCGACCCGGCCGGATGCCGGGTTCTCGACCGCGTGGCACAGCTCGACCCGGTCCACCGGCAGGGCGCCGAACGCCCAGCGGCAGGCGGCGTCGACGGCGGCGGGTGCCAGGCCCCGCCCGCGCGCGGCCGGCACCGTCCAGTAGCCGACCTGCGCGTTCCCGTGCAGCCGGTCGATGGAGTGCAGGGAGACCGAGGCGAGCAGCTCGTCCGCCGCCGGGTCGACCAGCGCCCAGCTGGCGTGGTCGCCGGAGGTCCAGTCCATCCGCCGCCCGAGGAGCACCAGGGCGTCGGTGCGGGAGGCCACGCCCCCGCCGTTCCACCGCCGCAGCTCGCGGTCCTGGAACGCCGACCACAGCGCCCCGATGTCGGTCTCCCGCCACGGGCGCAGCAGCAGGTCGCCCACCGGCAGGTCGACGGGCTGCAGCGGCTCGGTCACGCCCCGATCGTGCCGCAGGCTCAGCCCTCGGCCGAGCCGGGGGCCGTCATCGGCTTGTGCGTCTTGCCGGCGACCGCATCGGGCACGAGCGCCGACAGCCGGCCCATCAGCTTGCTGCTCACCGACCCGGCGAACACCGACGCCTCACCCTTCATCAGCCCCTCGTACCCCTGGCGGGCGACCAGCGCCGGGTCGTCCTTGCTGTCGCTGGCGCCCAGCTTGGTGTCCGTCAGGTCGCCGCGGTCGAAGAACTCGGTGTCCGTGGGCCCGGGCAGCAGGGCGGTGACGGTGACGCCGGTGCCCTCGAGCTCCTCCCGGAGGCCCAGCGCCAGGAACTGCACGAAGGCCTTCGTCGCGGAGTAGACGGCCTGGAACGGCTCCGGGGCCTGCGAGGCGACCGACGAGGTGAACAGGATCCGCCCCTCGCCCCGGACCACCATGTCCTGGGCGACGCGCTTGGCCAGGTGCATCGTCGAGATGCAGTTCAGCTCCACCATCCCGATCTCCCGGTCGAGGTCGGTCTCGACGAAGCGGCCGCCGAGGCCGACACCGGCGTTCAGCGCCGCCGCGTCGAGCGGCCGGCCGGCCCCGCGCACCGCCGCGACCACCTTCTCGACCTCCTCGCGCCGGGTGAGGTCGGCCCGGATCGGCGAGACGGCCGCACCGCGCTCGCGCAGCTGCACGGCCGCCGCGTCGAGCTCGGCGTCCTCGGCGACGGCCACGAGGTCGAACCCGTGCTCGGCGAACTGCTTGGCCAGCTCCAGCCCGATGCCGCTGGACGCACCGGTGACGAGGGCGAGGGGGCGGGGCGTTGCGTCGGACACGGGACCTCCAGGGTGGGACGGCGGACGGGGACCTCCGTGCCCAGGAGGACGCCGGTGCACTCCTGGCGCGCGTGTCGCCGGCCCGCGGGGGTAGCCCGCCGCCGTGGAGGTGCGCGTGCGGCCCGCCCCGGACCTGCGCCGGCTGCTGGCCGCGCGGTACCGGGGCGCCGGTGAGCGGCCGCTGCCCTTCGACCCCGACACGACCGCCGGCCACCTCGTGCAGGCCGCCGGGATCCCCCTGACCGAGGTCGGCGCCATCCGCGTGGACGGCGCGCCGGTGCCCCCCGCCGCACGCGTCCGCCCCGGTGCGGTGCTCGAGGTGGAGCCCGCGCCGCGACCGGTCGCCGTCCCCCCGGGCGGGTTCCTGCTCGACGTCGGCCTCGGCGCGCTCGCCCGGCGCCTGCGGCTGCTCGGGGCGGACGCAGCCTGGTCGAACGACGCCGACGACCCGGCGCTGGTCGCGCGGGCTGCGGCGGAGGACCGGGTGCTGCTCACCCAGGACCGCGGCCTGCTCATGCGCCGCGCCCTGCCGCACGGCGCGCTCGTGCGGGGCGACCGGCCGGAGGAGCAGCTGGTGGACGTGATGGACCGGTTCACCGTGCCGCTGGCACCGCTCACCCGCTGCACCGCCTGCGGCGCGATCCTCCACCCGGTGCCGAAGGCGGAGGTCGCCGGTCTGCTCGAGCCGGGCACCCGCCGCACCGTCGAGGACTTCTCCCGGTGCGCCGGCTGCGGGCGGGTGTACTGGCGCGGCGCCCATGCCGCGCGCATCGACGCGCTGGTCGAGCGGGCCCGGCGCGCCGGCCCGGGCAGGCAAGGCTGACCTTGGCCCCGGGGGGCCACGGGTCGGCCCCGGCGTGACACGCGAGCCGGGCAGACCAGGGGCGACCGCCACCCGGACACCCTGCGAGGCCGCCGTGTACCTGTCGAAGACCGAGGCCGCCGTCCTGCCGACGACGCTCCGTGCGCCCGCGCAACGCCCGGCGAGCACGGCGCCGGGTCGCCGCCGGCTCTGGTCGATGCTCGGCCCCGCCTTCGTCGCCGCCGTCGCCTACGTCGACCCCGGCAACTTCGCGACCAACTTCTCCGGCGGCGCCGCGTTCGGCTACACCCTGCTCTGGGTGATCGTCGCGGCGAACCTCATGGCGATGCTCATCCAGTCGCTCACGGCGAAGCTCGGGCTCGCCACCGGCCGCGACCTGGCCACGCTCTGCCGGGAGAACCTGCCCCGGCCGGTCACCCGGGGGCTGTGGCTGCAGGCGGAGGCGGTCGCGATCGCCACCGACCTCGCCGAGATCGTCGGTGGGGCAGTGGCGCTGTACCTGCTGTTCGGGGTCCCGTTGCCGATCGGCGGCGTCATCACCGCCGTGGTCGCGTTCGTCCTGCTCGCCGCGCAGTCCCGCGGGTACCGGCCGTTCGAGCGGGTCATCGCCGGCCTGCTGCTGGTCATCGGGGTCGGGTTCGGGTACACGCTGCTCGGCTCCGGCGTCGACCCGGGCGGGCTCGCCGGCGGCATGGTGCCCTCCTTCGACGGCGCCGAGAGCCTCGTGCTGGCCACCGGGATCCTGGGCGCCACGGTGATGCCGCACGTGATCTACGTGCACTCCGCGCTCACCCCGGGCCGCTACGGCGACGCGGTCACCGCCGGCCGCACCCGGGAGGGACGGGGCCGGCTGCTGCGGGCGCAGCGCATCGACATCGTGGTGGCCATGGGCCTGGCCGGGCTGGTCAACGCCGCGATGCTGGTCATCGCCGCGCAGCTGTTCACCAGCGACAGCGGCGTCGACACCCTGGAGGGGGTGCACACCGGGCTCGGTGACCAGCTCGGCACCGGGGCCGCGCTCGCCTTCGCCCTCGCGCTGCTGGCCTCCGGCTTCGCCTCGTCGTCGGTGGGCACGCACGCCGGGCAGGTCGTGATGGCCGGGTTCCTCAAGCGGCACATCCCGGTGCTCACCCGCCGGCTGATCACCCTCGCGCCTGCCCTGGCGGTCCTGGTGCTGGGCGGGGACCCGACGACGGCGCTGGTGTGGTCGCAGGTCGTGCTCTCGTTCGGCATCCCGTTCGCGCTCGTGCCCCTGCTGTGGCTCACCAGCCGCCGCGACCTGATGGGCGGCTGGGTGAACCGCCGGACCACCACCGTGGCGGGCAGCGTCGTCGCCGCCCTGATCATCGGGCTCAACGCCCACCTGCTCCTGGGCTTCGTCCTCTGACGGCGGTCGGTGCGGGTGGCGTTATGTGCACATAACGCCCGACAGAGGGGGTGGTCGGTGCGGGGGGCGTTATGTGCACATAACGCCCGACTGAGGGTGGGCTAGGCTCGGCGGCAGCACAACTCAACACGTCAAACAGCAGGGGAGCGCTTCGGCGCTGAGAGTGCGGGACACCGCAGACCCTCGAACCTGATCCGGGTCATGCCGGCGCAGGGAGTCTGGAGGAAGCAATGGCCGATCCGGCCGTCCGTTCGCCGAACGCTGCGCCCGCCCGGGAGCGCAGCAACCGCTGGCGCACCGTCGACATCGTCGTCACCGCCGTCCTCGGCGCCGCCTTCGGCGTCGTCTTCTGGGCCTGGGGCCTGCTCTGGGCCGGCACCGGGACGGCGTTCGCCGCCTTCCCGCCCGCCCAGGCGTTCATGTACGGCGTCTGGCTGATCCCCGCCGTGCTCGCCCCGCTCATCGTCCGCAAGCCCGGTGCCGGCCTCTTCGCCGAGCTGGTCGCCGCGATCGTCTCCGCGCTGCTCGGCTCCGCCTGGGGGACGACGACGATCGTCTACGGCCTGCTGCAGGGCCTGGCCGGCGACGCCGGGTTCGCCGCCTTCCGCTACCGCCGGTTCGGCTGGGCGCCCGCGCTGCTGGCCGCCGTCCTCGCCGGTGCGACCGCCGCCGTGCTCGACCTCGTCTACTACTACCCCGACTGGTCGGCGGGCTGGAAGACGACCTACGTCGCGCTGGTCGTGGGCAGCACCGCGGTCGTCGCCGGGATCGGCAGCGTGCTGCTGGCCCGCGCGCTGGCCGCGAGCGGCGCGCTGTCGTCGTTCGCGTCCGGTCGCACCCGGGTCTGACGACGTCCGGGGCCTCGGGCCCGGCCGCCGTCCGGCTGCGCGGCTGGGGCTTCCGGCACGCCACCCGGCGGGCCTGGGCGGTGCGGGACGTCGACCTGCGGATCGCCCCCGGCGAGCGGGTGCTGCTCACCGGCCGCTCGGGCGCCGGCAAGTCCACGCTGCTGCGCGCGCTCGGCGGGCTGCTGGAACCGGAGAACGGTGACGTCGAGGGCGAGCTCACCGTCGACGGCGAGCCGCCCGACCGCAGCCGGCAGCGCGTCGGCATGGTCTTCCAGGACCCGGACTCCCAGCTGGTCATGACCCGTGCCGGCGACGACGTCGCCTTCGGGCTGGAGAACGTCGGGATGCCGCGGGACCGCATCTGGCCCGCGGTCGACGCGGCGCTGGACGCCGTCGGCTTCGGGCTCGGCCGCGACCGGGCGACCGCGGCGCTCTCCGGCGGGCAGAAGCAGCGGCTGGTGCTGGCCGGGGCCCTCGCCCCCCACCCGGGCCTGCTGCTCCTGGACGAGCCCACCGCCCAGCTCGACCCGGACGGCGCCGCGCTGGTGCGCGCGGCGGTGGACCGGGCGGTGGCCGACCGGTCGGCCACCCTGGTCGTCGTCGACCACGACCTGGAGGCGTGGCTGCCGCTCGTGGACCGGGTCGTGGAGCTGCTGCCGGGCGGCGGGCTGACCGAGCACCCCTCCGGCTGGACGCCACCGCCGCTGCGGTTCCCGGTGCGCCGGGCCGGCCTCCCGGCCGGCGAGGCGCTCCTGCGCGCCGAGGCGGTGGGCTACACCCACCGCGGGTCGGACCGCCCCGCGCTCGCGCCGACCGACGCGGCGCTCCTCGCCGGCCGGACGCTCGCCGTGACCGGACCGAACGGCACCGGCAAGTCCACGCTGGCCCTGCTGCTCGCCGGGCTGCGGGCGCCGACGAGCGGGCAGCTCCGGGTGGGGCCCACCCTGCGTGCCGGGCTGCGCCGGCCCGACCGGCCGCCGGCGCGGTGGCGGGCGGCCGAGCTGGTCGAGCGGATCGGCACGGTGTTCCAGCAGCCCGAGCACCAGTTCCTGACCGGGCGGGTGCGCGACGAGCTCTCCCTGGGACCGCTGCGGGCCGGGGCGGACCGCACGTCGGCCGGCCGGCGCGCCGACGACCTGCTCGAGCGGCTGGGGCTGGCGCCGCTCGCCGAGGCCAACCCGTTCACCCTCTCCGGCGGCCAGCAGCGCCGACTGTCCGTGGCCACCGCGCTGGCGACCCGCCCGCCGGTCCTGGTGCTGGACGAGCCGACCTTCGGCCAGGACCGCGACACCTGGGCCGAGCTGGTCGCGCTGCTGGCCGAGCAGCAGGCCGACGGACGCGCCCTGTGCCTGGTCAGCCACGACGCCGCCGTCGTCGACGCGCTCGCCGACGACGTCCTCCGCCTCGGGAACCCGGTGCCGGCGTCGTGACCGCACCGCTGACCCTCGGCCCGGCCCGCGAGGTCCCCCTCTCGGCGATCAACCCCGTCGCCCAGCTGTCGGCGATCGCCGTCCTCACCGTCGTCCTGCTCGTCAGCGGCGACCTGGTGACGCCGTCGGTGGTCCTCGCCGCCGAGCTGGCGCTGCTGCCCGCCGCGGGCCTGACCACCCCGCGCTCGATCCTGCACCGCACGTGGCCCCTCCTGCTGAGCGCGGCCGGCGTCGCGTGGGTCAACGTCGCGTTCGGCACCCTCGACGGCGCGGCGGCGTGGCTGAGCGGGGCCACCTGGGGGCTGCGGGTGATCGCGCTGGCCCTGCCGGGCGTCCTGCTGGTCTCCTCCACGGACCCGGTGCGGCTGGCCGACGCGCTCACCCTGCACTGGCGGGTCTCCACCCGGTTCGCCTACGGGGCGCTCGCCGCCCTGCGCCTGGTGCCGCTGCTGGCCACCGAGTGGCAGACCATCCGCCTGGCCCGCCGCGCGCGGGGCGTCGACGCCGGAGCCAGCCCGGGCGCCCGCCTGCGGCTGTTCGCCGGCACCGCGTTCGCGCTGCTCGTCGGCGCAATCCGGCGGGGCAGCCGGCTGGCGACGGCGATGGACGCCCGGGGTTTCGACTGCGGCGTCCCCCGCAGCAACGCCCGCGGCTCCGCGCTGCACCGGCGCGACACCTGGTTCGTCGTCGGCGCCGTCGTGGTGTGCGCGTCCGCGGTGACGCTGAGCGTGCAGACCGGCCACTGGTCCCCGGTGTTCGGCTGACGCGGTGTGACCTTCGCGACATCGGGTTTACCCGGCGCCGCTCCGGCCGATAGCGAACGGTCAGGCCCGCGTGCACCAGGGGGCCGGGAACCGAGGAGAGCAGCGGCGTGACAGGGCAGGCGGCCGGCACGATCTGGCCGTCGGCGTACCCGCCTGCCGCGGAGGCGGTCCTCACCTGGCGCCTGCGCGACGTCGCCGAGCTGCCCGGGGTGCGGGCGGAGGTCCGCGCCCGCCTCTCCGGCCCCGGCCTCGCCGACCTCCTCGACCGGCTGGTGCTGGCCCTGGACGAGATGGCGTCCAACGCCCTGCGCCACGGCGGCGGGGAGGTGCGGGCGACGCTGCGCACCACCGGCGACGCCTACCTGCTGGAGGTGACCGACCAGGCCGCCCAGCACCCGCCGGAGCCCGCCGTGGGCCGCGACCCCAGCCTCGGCGGGCTGGGGCTCTACCTGATCGCCGAGCTGGCCGCGGAGCACGGCTGGTACGCCGACGGGGCCGCCAAGCACGTCTGGGCGCTGCTCCGCCGCTGACCGACCGGGGTCAGCCCTGCGGGTGCAGCCGCAGCGCCACGAGGGCGACGTCGTCCTGCAGCCCCTCGGGCCGCAGCCGCTCCAGCAGGGCGTCGCACAGCTCGGGGAGCGGCCGGTCGGCCAGCTCGGCGAGCGCCGACCGCAGCCGGGCGGTGCCCTCGTCGAGCGACAGGTCGCGCCCCTCGACCAGGCCGTCGGTGTACAGCAGCAGCGTGGCCCCCCGCGGCACCGCCACCACCGTCTCGGTGCGCCGCGTGGCCGGCTCCACCCCGAGCATGAGCTCGGCCCGCTCGCCGGCCAGCTCCTCGATCCGGCCGTCGGGCCGCAGCAGCAGCGGCGGCGGGTGGCCGGCGTTGGACCAGCGGAGCCGGGTCACGCCCGCGGCCCGCTCCTCGTCGGTCTGCTCGACCCGCACGACCGCGGCGGTGGCCAGCGTGCCCACGTCCAGGCCCCGGATGGCGAGGTCGAGGTCGGTGAGCACGCCGGCCGGGCCGATGTCGCGGTAGGCGATGCCGCGCAGCATCCCGCGCAGCTGGCCCATGGCCGCCGCCGCTGCGGTGTCGTGCCCGACGACGTCGCCGATCACCAGCACCGTCGCGCCCGAGGGCTGCAGGAAGGCGTCGTACCAGTCACCGCCGACCTCGGCGACCGCCACCGCCGGGTGGTAGCGCACCTCGATCTCGGAGTGGTCCGGCTGCGGCGGCGCCGTGAGCAGGCTGCGCTGCAGCCCCTCGGCCAGCCGGCGCTGCTGCTCGTAGAGCCGGGCGTTGTCCAGCGCCAGGGCGACCCGCCCGGCGACCTCGCGCACCGCCGCGACGTCCTCCTGGTCGGGCAGCGGGCGGCCGGCGGACCGGTAGACGCTCAGCGCCCCGAGCGTGCGGCCCCGGGCGGAGAGCGCCATGGTGACCGCCGAGCGCGGCGCCAGCTCCCGGAAGGCGTGGCGCACCTCGCCCGGGGGCAGGGTGCGCCCCACCGCCGCCTCGACGTCGGGCACGACCAGGGGCTGCCCCGAGGCGAGCGCGCGGAGGATCGGGGCGTCGGGCGGGATGGAGGCCAGCCGCAGGGCGGCGTAGCGGTGGACCGCGTCGCGGAGCCCCGGGTCGCGGTGCCAGCTCGCGACGTCGCGCATCCGGCCGTCCTCGTCGGTGAGGGTGAGGATCGACCAGTCGCCGAGGTCGGGCACGAGCAGCTCGGCGACCCGCTGCAGCGCCTCCTCCTCGCGCGGCCGGGTGCCGAGCGAGGCCGCCATCGCCGTCGTGGTGTGCGCGACCAGCGCGAGGCGGGCCGCGCTGCGGCGGGCCTGCTCCTCCGCCGCCCGGCGCTCGGTCACGTCGAGGAAGGAGACCGACAACCCGTCGGGGGTGGGCCAGCTGCGCACCTCGAACCAGGCGTCCAGCGGGGCCGGGTAGTACGCCTCGAACAGCTGCTCCTGACCGGTCTCGGCCGCGGCCCGGTAGTACCGCTCGAAGTCGCTCCCGACGGCGGCCGGGAAGAGCTCCCAGATCACGCCGCCGAGCAGGTCGTCGCGGACGGCGCCCAGCACGCGCTCGGCCTCTGCGTTCACGTAGGTGAACCGCCACTCCCGGTCCAGGGAGAAGAAGGAGGCCTTCATCGCCTCCAGCAGGCGGGCGATCCGGACGTCCTCCCCGCGCTGCGGCGTCGTGTCGAAGGCCGCGCCGAGCAGCCGCACCGCGGAGCCGTCGTCGTCGCGGACGGCGCGGCCCCGGCCGCGCACCCAGCGGGTCTCGCCCGAGGGGAGGACGACCCGGAACTCCGCGTCGTAGTCGCCGCGCCCGTCGATGGCCGCCTGCAGCGCCTCGGTGGTCCGCTCGCGGTCGTCGGGGTGCACCCGGGAGACGAAGGCGTCGATCGTCTCGTCGAACCCGGCCCGCTCGTAGCCGAACAGGGCCAGCAACCGGTCGTCCCACAGCAGCCGGCCGGTCCGCAGGTTCCAGTCGAAGCTGCCGATGCCGGCGGCGTCGATGGCGAGCTCGAAGCGCACGCGGTGCGCCTCGTACTCCGCGGTGAGCGCGATGAGCTGGAGCTCGGTGCTCACCGACGCGGCGAGCTGCCGCAGCAGGGTGACGTCGCGGTCGGTCCACTCCCGCACCTGGTGCTCGACGGCGCACAGGGCACCGATCGGCTCGCCGCCCGAGGCGCGGACCGGGATGCCGAGGTAGGCGGCGACCTGCCCGGACCGCACGGGCTCGCGGCCGGCCAGCCGCTCGTCGCGGGTGGCGTCCGGCACGACCAGCGGGCCGTCCTCGGTCACCGCTGCGGCGCACAGCGAGCGGTCGAGCGGCACCCGGGCGCCGATCCCGCCCGGGGGCAGCCCGGTGCCGGCCACCGCGGTCTGCACCTCGCCGACGAGCGAGACCTGGACGGCGGCGCAGTCCAGCAGCCGGGTGGCGAGGTCGGTCAGGCGCTGGAGGCTGCGGGAGCCGAGGGCCTCGCCGACGAGCGCGCGGACCAGGTCGACGCGGCGGCCCGTGCCGGATGCCGTCCCGTGGGCGGCCGGCCCGTCCGGGAGGTCGGCGGCGGTCACGTCGGTTGCCCTCCACAGACGGTCCGCGGGTGGCGGCGGCACGGTTGCTGCGGCCGCGGCCAGGGAGAGAGCCTGTCACACCGGGCGGGCGGGCACGCGCACCGGATCCGCCGGGCGCGGCACGGAGGGCGGGGCATGGG
>NZ_SSXB01000066.1:0-22741 GCF_021698995.1 Blastococcus sp. KM273129
GGTCCCGGCGACGTCGCGCTGCCGGGCAGGCCGGGGCCCGCGGCGGGCGCTGCCGCGGACGCGGCCGCCACGGCCACCGGGCCGGTGACGGCTGTCGCGGTGGGCGCCGCCGGTGCCGGGACGCCGGCCGCGGCGCCGGTCGCCGGCGCACCGGACAGGGTGGCCGCGGGGGTACCGGCGGCGCCGGCCGCTGCTGCGGCACCGACCACGGCTGAGGCGTCCGGCGTTCTGTGCACAAAACGCCCGGCAACCTGGGCCGCCGGGGCCGCGACCGGGGTGGCCGCGGTGCCGGTGACCGCGACGGGGCCGGCCTGGGCGGTGTCCCCGGCGGGCGGCGGCGCCGTCGCGCCCCGGAGCAGCGCCCACAAGCCGGCGGCGACGGGGTCCACGACCGGTGCGCCGGCGGGCTCCCCGGTACCGGCGGTCTCCTCGCCCGGGGCCTCGCCGGAGGTCTGCTGCCCGCTCTCGGTGCCGGCGTCGCGCACCGCACCGGCCAGGGCGCCGTCCAGCGCGGACGCGAACGGCGCCGCGCTGTCGCCGGAGCCCCCCGCCGGGGAGGCGGTGGACGCGGTCCGCGCGACGGGCGCGGCGGTGGTCACGGGCGCGGTCATCGGTAGGCCTCCGCCTTGCTCATCACGGACCGGACGTAGTTCTGGGTCTCCGGGTAGGGCGGGATGCCGCCGAAGCGGCTCACCGTCCCGGGCCCGGCGTTGTAGGCCGCCAGGGCCAGCTCGGTCGAGCCGAACTGCCGGGTGAGGGAGCTGAGGTAGCGGGCGGCGCCGTCGATGGCCGAGGACGGGTCGAGCGCGTCGACGCCGAGCCCCTTCGCCGTCGCCGGCATGAACTGCATGAGGCCGCGAGCGCCGGCCGGGGAGACGGCCGAGGTGTCGAAGCCCGACTCCTGCTGGGCGACCGCGGCCAGCAGGGCGGCCTCGACGCCGTGCCGGCCGGCGGCGCGCGCGAACAGGTCCGCGTAGGGCACCCCGGCCAGCGCGGCCGCGGCCGCCGGGGCTGCCGCAGGTGTCGTCGCCTCGGGCAGGACCCGGCGGATGACCGTGGGGTTGCCGACTGCCTGCACCTTGACGTCCTCGCCGGCCTGGGGGGCGGCGATCATCTGGCCGTTGCCGATGTAGATGCCGACGTGGTCGATGCCCGCGCGGGACGAGGAGTGGTCGAAGAAGACCAGGTCGCCGGGGCGCGCGGCGGCGAGCGAGGCGACCGCGCGCCCGGCGGTCGCCTGCTGGGACGAGGTGCGCGGCAGCTCGATGCCCAGGTTGCCGAACACGAGCTTGGTGAAGCCGGAGCAGTCCAGGCCCGTGCGGGGGTCGGTGCCGCCCCACAGGTAGGGGACGCCGAGGTACTTCCGCGCCTCGGCGACCACCGCGCCCTCGGACGCGGTGGTGGCCCCGGTGGTCACCGTGCCGACGGCGGAGGTGCCGGTGAGCCCGGCGGCGCCGGCGGCGGCGGCCCACGCCGCGGACGTCGACGTCCGCGGCGTGACCGGCTGGAAGCGGGCCTGGATCTCGGCGATCCGGGAGTGCACGGCGCTCAGCCCCTCCACGTCGTCCCCCTCCCGCTGGCGTCGGTGGCCGTCCGGCGAGCGGCGCGGCCGGTGACCAGGTCGTCGGTGGCGCGCTCCTCGGCGGCGTCGGCGGCGCGCTGCTGGGCCAGCCGGTGCCGCTCGGCCAGCCGCTCGAGCGCCTTGGCCCGGCGCGCCGCGGCGGTCCACTCCGCGCGCACCGCCTCCGCCTGCTCGGCCTGCGCCGTCGCCAGCGCCCGGGCGTCCGCGGCGTCGGTGGCCGCCGTCCGCAGCAGCACCATGGCCGCCACGAAGGAGCCGGCCGGCAGCGACCGGGGGAGCACCGCGGCGGACAGCGCCGCCTCCTGCTCGGTGGCCCGCCGGGCGGCCTCGCCGGCGGCGTTCGCGGCGGCGGCGGCAGCGGCCGCGGCCGCCCGCTCCTCGCTCCGGCGCAGCTCCAGGACCGGCTGCAGCCGGAAGGCCGCGCGCTTCACGCCGCCCTCACGATGCGCTGCAGCCACGCCCATGCCTCGGGCGCGGAGGTCGACTCACCGAGCGGCTGCTGCAGGAACGCGTCGATCTGGGGGGCGAGCTGCCGGGCGCGGTCCACCAGCGGGTCGCTGCCGGCCTGGTAGGCGCCGATCTCGATCAGCTCCCGGACGTCGCGGAGCGCCCCCAGCAGCCGGCGGACCTCGCGCGCGTCGGCCATCTGCGCCGGGGGGACGACGGTTCCGGCGACGCGGGAGATCGACTCGAGCACGTCGATGGCGGGGAAGTGCCCGGTGGTGGCGAGCTTGCGGGTCAGCACGACGTGCCCGTCGAGGATCGAGCGGGCGGTGTCGGCGATCGGCTCGTTGTGGTCGTCACCCTCGACCAGCACGGTGTAGAGCCCGGTGATCGAGCCGGTCACGCCGGTGCCGGCCTTCTCCAGCAGCTGCGGCATCATCGCGAACACGCTCGGCGGGTAGCCCCGGGTGGCCGGCGGCTCGCCCGCGGAGAGACCGACCTCGCGCTGCGCCATGGCGGTGCGGGTGATCGAGTCCATGAGCAGCAGCACGTCGCGGCCCTCGTCGCGGAACGCCTCGGCGATCCGGGTGGCGACGAAGGCGGCCTTGAGGCGGACCAGCGGGGGCTCGTCGGAGGTGGCGACGACGACGACCGTGCGGGCCAGGCCCTCGGGGCCGAGGTTCTCCTCGATGAACTCGCGCACCTCGCGGCCGCGCTCGCCGATCAGCCCGATGACGCGGACGTCGGCGTCGGTGCCACGGGTGATCTGGGCGAGCAGGCTGGACTTGCCGACGCCGGAGCCCGCGAAGATGCCCAGGCGCTGGCCCTTGCCGCAGGGCACCAGCGTGTCCAGGGCCCGGACGCCGAAGGTGAGCGGCTCGGCGACGCGGGCGCGGGAGAGGGCGTGCGGTGTCGTCGTCGCCAGGTCCACCCAGGACACGCGGCCGTCCAGCGCCGGGCCGCCGTCGACCGGCCGGCCGAGGCCGTCGAGGACGCGGCCGAGCAGCGCCTCGCCGACCGGTACCTGCAGCGGGCGGCCGGTGGCCCGCACGGGCGCGCCCGCGTGCACGCCGGACAGCCCGCCCAGCGGCATGCAGGTCAGCCGGTCGCGGCCGACGGCCACCACCTCGGCCAGCAGGGGGCGGCCGGCGGGGTCGACCTCGACCAGGTCGCCCACGGCCGCGGAGACGCCGTCGACGCTGAGCGTGAGCCCCATCGCGCCGGTGACGGCGCCGGTCACCTGTGGGCGGGCGGCGGCGCGGGCGCGCTCGAGCAGGGTCGGCGGGACGGTCATGCCCCCAGCACCGCCTGCACGCGGGCCAGCGCGGAGCCGAGCTGCGCGTCGATCCGCCGGGGGCCGGACTCGGCGATCGCGCCGGCCCGCTCCACCGACGGGTCGGCGACCACCCGGACGCTGCCGGGCAGGCCGGCGAGCGACTCCGCGGGCACCTCGGCGAGGTCGTCGGGGTGCAGCCGCACGACCGCGGGGGCGTCGTCCGGGCAGAAGGTGAGCGCCCGGCGCACGGCGTCCATCACCGGGTCGGTGGCCAGGGCGAGCTCCCGGCCGAGCAGCTCCTCGACGAGGGTGAGCGCGGTGGCGACGATCGAGTCGCGGATGTCGTCGGCGACCGGGCGGGCGTGCTCCTCCAGCTGCCGGGCGGCCGCGCCGAGGGCGGCCGTCGCGGAGACCAGCCGGCGCTCCCAGCGCGCCTGCACCTCGGCCAGGCGCTCCTGGGCCTCGCGCTCGGCCTCGGCGACGACGGACCCCGCGGCCAGCAGGCCCTCGGCGTGCCCGGCGGCGAACCCCTCGGTGCGCGCCTGGGCCCGCAGCCGGGCCAGCTCCTCGGCGTACACGTCGCCGAGGCGGAACGAGGGCCTGCTGCCGGCGACCGGCTGGTCCTCCGCCCGGCGCACCGTCGTCCGCCGCTCGACCGGCGAGGGCTGGACCGGCACCGCGGGGGTGGGGGGCGCCGGGGCCACCGCGGTCGCAGCGGGCAGCGGGCTGCCTGCCGAGCGGGCGGCCGGGACGACGGCGGCGACCTGGGTGCCGGTGGCGACCCGGGTGCCGGTGGCGCCGGCCTCCGCCACGACCTCCCGGTAGGGGCGGGCCAGCGCGGCGAGGCCGCCGCGCAGGACCGCGCCCTCCCGCGGCGCCCGCTGCCCGTCAGGCCCGGCCCATCGGCGCGGCTCCGCGCCCCGGTCCGCTCCTCGCTCGTTCCTCGCTGCGGTGCTCCCGGGGCTGTCGTCACGCAACGAAGTCATCGTCCCCGCCGCGGTTGATGGTCAGCACGCCCTGCTCCTCGAGGGTGCGGATGACCGCGACCACCTTGGCCTGGGCCTCCTCGACCGTGCGGGTGCGCACCGGGCCGAGCAGCTCGATCTCCTCGGTGAGGTTCTCGGCGGCGCGCTCGGAGAGGTTCCGCTTGATCTTGTCCTGCACGTCGGGACGCACGCCCTTGAGCGCGGTGGCCAGGTCGTTGGCCTCCACCTCCCGCAGCACCAGCTGCAGGGAGCGGTCGTCGATGGTGACGATGTCCTCGAAGACGAACATCTGCGAGCGGACCTGGTCGGCCAGCTCCGGGTCGGTGCCGTCCAGCCACTCGAGGATCGACCGCTCGGTCGGGCGCGGGGAGCGGTTGATGATCTCGACGAGGGTCTCGACGCCGCCCACGGTGGTCATGTCCTGGTGGGCCAGGATCGAGCCCATCCGGCGGCCGAGCTCCTCCTCGACCAGCCGCACCATCTCCGGCGAGGTGCGGTCCATGGTGGCGATGCGGTGGGCCACCTCGGCCTGCTGCTCGGGGGCGAACCCGGAGAGGACCTCGGCCGACTGCGCGGCCGTGAGGTGGGCCAGCACCAGGGCGATGATCTGGGCGTGCTCGTCCTTGAGGAAGGTGACCAGCTGGCGCACGTCGGCGTTGCGCAGCGAGGCGAACGGCACCTCGGTGTAGACGACGTTCAGCCGGGACAGGATGCCCTCGGCCTTGTCCTCGCCGAGACCGGCCGCCAGGATCTCGCGGGCGAACTCCACGCCGCCCCGGCCCACGAAGTGCTGGGCGGTCATGAGGCCGTGGAACTCGTTCATGACGTCGTCCACGTCGGCGAGCTCGACCGAACCGAGCTTCATCAGCTCGCGGGTGAGCGCCTCGACCTCGCGCGGCCGCAGCTGGGCGAGCAGGAGACCGGCCTCCTCCTTGCTCATCTGGGCGAGGAAGACGGCGGCCTTGCGCAGGCCGGGCATCTCCGGCTTCTTCACCGCGGCCACGGTGCCCGGCTGGATGCTGGCGAGGGTCATGCGGTCACCTCGCCGGCGCTCGGTGCCCGCACGCCCAGGGCTGCTCTGCTCATGCGTGAGCTCGCGAGCTCGCTCACGACTTGCTCTCGCTGAGCCAGCCGCGCAGCATCGCCGCGACCTCGTCGGGACGATCGCTGACCATCGCGGAGATCTCCCCCCGGACCTTCGCCCGCTCGGCCGCCTCGAGCTCCAGGGCCGCGTCGGTGGGCGCGGCCTCCTCGCGGGTGCTGGCCACCCGCAGCCGGTCGAGCTCGGCGAGCATCTCCTCGTCGAGCTCCAGCGGCTCGTAGTCCTCCTCCTCGTCGGCGCCGCGCCGGGAGCGCAGCCAGACGACGAGCACGACCAGCGCGATGCCGGCCGCGATGCCGCCGGTGCGGATCATCGACCACATCTGCTCGTTGGCCTCCGCCTCGCGGGCGGCCTCCATCGCCGCGGCGGCGTTCTCGGCCGCGGTGGCGTCGAAGGGCAGCGCGGCGACGGTGATGTCGTCCCCGCGGGCCTCGTCCAGGCCGACGGCGGTGACCATCAGGTCGGTCATCTGCGCCTGGTTGAGGTTGCCGGCGACCTCCTGGTCCATGACGACCGAGACGGTGAGCCGCTTGAGCTCCCCGGGCGCACCCTGCACGACCTCGGTGGTCTCGCCGACGGCGTTGTTCGCCGTCGTCGACTCCTTGTTGTAGGTGGAGTCGCCGCCGGCGTCCCCCGCGGCGTCGGGCATGTTCTCCGGGCCGAGGACGCCGCCGACCGGTGCTCCGGTGCCGACGTACTCCTCGGTGGTGGTCTGCTCCGAGATGGGCGGGGTGCCCTCGTCGAACTGGTAGGTCTTCGAGGTGGTGCTGCGCTCGGAGAGGTCGACGTCGGCGCGCACGGAGACCACGGAGCGGCCGGGGCCCACGACCGAGTCGAGGATCCGCTGGGCGCTGGCCGACAGTCGGTTCTCGTACTCCTGCTCGACCTGCGAGCGCGCGTCACCGGCGGCCGCGGTGACGCCGGTGCCGGCCGCGGAGAGCACCTGGCCGGTCGAGTCGGCGACGGTCACCTGGTCGGGGTCCATGCCCTGGATGCTCGAGGAGACCAGGTTGGTGACCGCCTGGATCTGCTCGCCGGCGAGCGCGGTGCCGGGCGCCAGGTCGAGCAGCACCGAGGCGGTGGGCTCGGCCTTGTCGCTCACGAACACCTCGTCCTCGGGCAGCGCCACGTGGACGACGGCGGAGTTGACCCCGGCCAGCGACTCCAGGGTCTTCGCCAGCTCGCCCTCCAGGGCCCGCTGGTAGGTCACCTGCTGCTGGAACTCGCTGGTGGTGATGCCCTGCTCGTCCAGCAGCGCGTAGCCGGTGTCGTTGCCCGCCGGCAGGCCCTGGCCGCTCATCGCCAGCCGCAGGTCGTACACCTCGTCCTTGGCGACCATGATCGTGCTGCCGCCGTCGGCCAGGTCGTAGGCCACGCCCTGGGCGTTGAGCTCCTCGACGATGGCCGAGGCGTCGCTGGCGGCGAGGTTGGAGAAGAGCGGGGCCTGGGTGGGCGTGGTGATCCAGCTGTAGAAGAAGAACCCGCCGAGGGTCAGCCCGGCGAGCAGCAGGCCGATGACGACCTTCTGCCCCGGGTTGATCGTGTCGAACGAGGAGCGGGCACGCTCCAGCGTCCCGGCGAGTGCCGACTTCATCAGATCTGCATCCTCATGATCTCGTTGAACGCGGCGACGGCCTGGTTCTTGATCGTCACGACCATCTCGGTCGCCACGCCGGACTCGGCGCTGGCGATCATGTAGTCGTGCACGTCCTTCAGGTCGCCCGTCGCGGCCTGCACGGCCAGCTCGCTGGAGGTGGCCTGCTTCGCGCGGAGCTCGTCGAAGGTGGCGGCCAGGACGGCGGCGAAGCCGTCGGCGCCCTCGGTGGCGGTCGTGCCGCGGGTGCTGCCGGCGACGCCGGTGACCGCGCCGACGCCGACGGGCGTGATGCCGCCGAGCGGGATCGTCATCAGCGCTTCCCGAGCTGCAGGGCGGCCTGGTAGGCGTTGGTCGCCCGCTCGATGATGGCGAGGTTCGCCTGGTAGCCGCGCTGGGCCATCATCATGTGGGTCATCTGGTCACCCAGGTCGATGTCCGGGTACTTCACGTAGCCGCCCTCGTCGGCCAGCGGGTGGTCGGGCTGGTAGACCAGCCGGCCCTCCGGGTCGCCGAACTCGGCGCGGGCCACCCGCACGCCGCCCTCACCGCTGCCGTAGTCCACCGCCTGCGCGACGACGAGCCGCGCCTGGAACGCGTCCTCGTCGGTGCGCCGCACCGTGTTGATGTTGGCGATGTTGTCGGCGGTGGCGTCGAGCCACTTCCGGTGGGTCATCAGCCCGGACTGGGAGATGCTCAGGGCCTGGAACATGCTCATGGTCAGGAGGTCCTCAGGGCGGTGCGGAGCGAGTTGTACCGGCCGTCCAGGGCGGTCAGCGCCAGCTGGTAGCGCAGCCCGGTCTCGGTGGCGATGACGGTCTCCGCGTCGAGGTGGACGTTGTTGCCGTTGGTGTTGGTCGGCTCCAGCGAGCGGACGGTCGTGCCGCCCGAGACGACCGGCGTGGAGCCGCTGCGGACGGCGCTGCGCAGCGACGTCTCGAAGTCGGTCCGGCCGGCGAGGAAGCCGGGGGTGTTGACGTTGGCGATGTTGTCGGCGGTGACCCGCTGCCGCTGCGCGAGACCGGCGAGGGCGGCCTTCAGGACCGACGCGGTGGCGTCGGGGATCACCGGGCGCCTGGCCGGCGGGTGGAGCAGGACACGATCGACCTCCGGGTACGCGGAACACACCCGCGAGCGGGTGCAGGGCCGCCGATCCGTGGCGATGGTGGTGCTCTCCGTGCACACCCCTCATCGGCAGCCGGCCCGTACCGGCTGACCGCGGTTCCGTCACCCGAGGGACGCCAGCCACCTGGTGGGGTGGCGGTGGCGGATGTGACCAGCGGTGGTCCCGCCTCGTCCCGGGTCGACCGGGGCGGGGGAGTTGGCACATGTCGTGCCCCTGGCCGGGAACCGGCACCGCCCCACCGCAGGAACGCACGAACGCCCCGCGGCCGGTGGACCGGCGGCGGGGCGTTCGGGGGGAGCGGGCGTCCGGGGCGCGGCGTCAGCCCGCGGCGGTGGCGAGCCGCCCGCGCCCGAGGGCGCGGGTGCGGTTGTCGCGCGCGGTGCGCCAGGCGGCGGCCCAGCGCTCGGCGGTGTGCTCGGTCAGGTGCTGGGCCAGCACCCGTTCGCGGGCCGCCGCGGCGACCTCCCGCCGGCGGTCGGCGTCCTGCACGCCGCGCGTGAGCCACTTGGCCCAGTCCTTGGGCGCCCGGGCGGGCATCCCGAGCCCGAGCCGCTCGTACTCGTCGGTGCGGGCCCGGACGGAGTAGACGCCGCGCGCGGAGTACTCCAGCGGCTTCAGCCAGCTCTTGCAGGTGTTGAACCTGTCGATGCGGAGCGGGGCGATGCCGATGTCGAACAGCTCGCCCATCCGCTCCAGGTAGGAGTCCACGTCGACCAGCCACGGCACCTCGTCCGGCTCCGCGGAGAGCCCGAGCCGGGCGCGCAGGTCCCACTTCTGGCCCAGGACGACGAGCCGGGTCGCCGCCCCCGACCGGTCCAGCGCCTGCTGCAGCCCCGAACCCATCTCCTGGAGGTCGTAGGGGTGGCCCATGACGTTGCCGGTCCACCCGATCGTCACCGTGGCGGGTTCCCGCTCGTAGGCAGGGGGGAGCTCGGCGACCCGCCGGGGGATCGCGTTCTCGATGACGACCCCGCGTCCGTGCCGCGCGTACTCCTGCAGCAGCGCCGGCGTCGACGCAGTGACCAGGTCCGCCTCGCGGGCCGCGTGGAAGGCGAACTCGCCCATGCGGTGCCGCACCAGGGCGTCGTGCCCCATGTGCCCGTAGGGCACGCCGGAGAGCAGGTCGTCGATCTCCACGACGACGGCGACACCCTGGGCCTGCAGCACGCGCATCGTCTGGAGCATCTCGACGGTCTTCGGCGTCTGGAGGACGACGACGTCCGCACCCTGGGCGTCCACCTCGGTGACCTCCAGCGGAGCGCCGTCGGTGACCTCCCGCATGGTGGTGCCGATGCCGCGGGCGACGGCGACCTCGATGCCGAGGCCGGCGTCGCTCACCGCGCGCGCCGGCTCCTCGATGCGGTAGTAGGTCGCACCCGGACCGATCGCGTGCGTGAGGAGGACGCGCATGGTGGCAACTCTTCTCTGTCTGGCTGGCGTGGGAGCCGGCGCCGGCGGCCCCGGGATCGGATCCGGGCGCTCCCGCCCTGTCATCGGCAGCCGCTGTGCCCGACCGGTCCGGTCGCCGCGGATTTCCTGCCGCGCGGCCGGGCCCGCGTCAGAGCGCGCGGTCGATGAACGACGGGACAGGTCGCTCCGCGCCGTAGGACATGCGCGCGGCCACGTCGCGCTGCTTCTGGGACTGCGTGATCCGCTCGACCAGGGCCTCGGCCACGGCGAGCTGGTGCTGGAGGAGCCGGGCGGCGCGCTCGCGCAGGTCCGGGGGGAGCGGGCCGAGCCCGCTGGGGGGCACCCAGTCGGTGGCGCGCCGGCCCCAGGCGGCGATCTCCTCGGCCCGGCCCCGGGCGAGGGTCTCCTGGGCGTCGAGGACGTCGCCCTCGAGCTCGTCCAGCGCCGCCTGCCAGTCGGCGGGCGGTTGCCGGTCGCTCGAGGTGGAGCTGCCGGAGGCGTTCGGCCGGGTGGCCGGCGTGTAGGCGCTGTGGCCGAACCCCGCCGCGGCCGAGCCGCCGACCGGGCTCACGGTCACGACGGGACGCCGGCCAGCGACGCGGCGGCCTGCCGCCACGCGTCACGCAAGGGCTCGACGACCGCCCGGCAGGAGGCGATCCGGTTGCCGTCGAACTTCAGGTTGGCCTGGACCAGCTCGCTCACCAGCCAGTTGTAGAGGGCGGCCAGGCGGGGACCGCCCTCCCACATGTCGACCTGCAGGCTGGACAGCAGCTCCAGGACGATCGCCTGCGCGTGCTGGAGCTCCTCGTTCACCCGGAGGCGGTCGCCCTCGGCGACGGCCACCTGCGCCCGCTCCAGGTCGAGGGCCAGCCGGTCGTAGAGCATGACCAGCACCTGCTGCGGCGAGGCGGTGGCCACGGCGTCACCGAGGTAGCGGGCGCGGAGCGAAGCAGCACTCATCGGGAAGGGCTCCTGAGGTGAGGGGTCGAGCGGGTCGGGCGGGTGTACGTCAGGCCGACGGCAGCGAGCTGAGCTGACCGGCGAGCCAGTTGGACTGGTTGGTCAGGCCGCTCAGCGCGGTCTCCATGGCGGTGAACTGGCGGGTGAGGGCCACCTTGCGCGCGGCCAGCCGCAGGTCCCAGTCGGCGATCCGGTCCTGGATGTCGCGGGCGAGGTTGTCCTGGCCCTTGGCCAGGGAGCTGAGGGAGCCGGTCGTCGCGTCGGACGCGGCCTTGCTGACGTCGCGGACGCGCGCGGCCAGCCCGGTCACGGCGCCGGGCTCACCGGGCACGCCGGAGCCCACCACGATGCGCTGGGCGAGGTCCGGGGTGGCCCGCAGCGCGGCGGCGAACTTCTCCTCGTCGAAGGTCACCGTGCCGTCGCGGGTGAGCTCGAAGCCGACCTGCGCCGGCGAGCCGTCCGTGCCGACCGCCTCGGAGACGGCCTGCAGCAGCTGGCCGGCGACGGAGGTGACCGCGTACTCGCCGCGGAGCGCGGCCTTGCTGCCGGGGGTGTTGTCCGTGTAGGTCTTGATCGTCGACAGCGCCTTGTTCACGGCGTCGACCAGCCCGGACACCTTCGTGGCGACGGCCTCGGGGTCCGCGGCGACGGTCACGGTGACCGGTGTGCTCTCCACCTTGCTCACCGTCAGGGTCGCGCCCGGCAGGACGCCCTCGAACGTGTTGGTCGCCGAGCGGATCGAGTAGCTCGTCGTGGTGGCGGTGTCCTCGCCGACCTTCAGCACGGCGTCCTGACCGACGGTGGTCGTGGCGAACGCCGTGCCGCCGACGGAGAAGCCCGCGGCCGCGCCCGAGGTGCTCGCGCTGATCTGGAGGGCGTACTGGCCCGGGGAGACCTGCACCGCGGAGGCCTTGAGACCCAGGGCGGTGTCGGCGTTGATCTTCGCCGCGACCTGCTCGAGCGACTCGGTGCCGTCCAGGGCGACCGTGCCCTTGCTGGCGGTCCCGTCGGCGGTCCGGATGTCGATGCTGCCCATGCCGGCGGCGGTGGTGGTGCTCGACCACCGGCCGGTGCTCGTGCTGGAGGCGGTCGTCGCCACCGAGGCGACGGTGAAGGTGAGGGAGCCGGCGGTGGCCCACGAGGCGGTGGTGACCCCGACGGAGGTCGCGGTGCTGGTGGCCTTCGTGCTGCTGAACGCATCCGGCCTGGCCAGCGACTCGGCGCTGGTGGTCAGGGCGGCGAGCGAGCTGTTGATGGTGCGGTAGGCGCTGGCGGTGACCTGCGTGTCGGAGAGCCGCGCCTTCAGCGCGTTCTGCTGCCGCGCCTCGAGCTGGAGGAGCTGGGTGATCATCGTGCCCGTGTCGATCCCGGACACCAGGCCGGTGTTGATGCTCATCGTCATGTCACTGGCTCCTGGGTCGGCGGGGTGGGGGCCAAGCGAATGAGGGGGGAGGCACGAGGGCCTCCCCCCTCACCCGGGGTGGTGCTGAGGGTCTGCGGCCTCAGCTGCTCAGCTGGTCGTCGATCAGCGGAGCAGCGAGAGGACGCCCTGCGAGGCCTGGTTGGCCTGCGCGAGCATCGCGGTGCCGGCCTGCGACAGGATCTGGGCGCGGGTGAACCCGACCATCTCCTGCGCCATGTCGGCGTCACGGACCCGGCTCTCGGACGCGCTCAGGTTCTCGATCGAGACGTTGAGCGAGTTGATGGTGCTCTCGAAGCGGTTCTGCGAGGCACCGAGGGTGGCGCGGTCGCTCGACACCTGCTTGATCTGGGTGTCGATGCTGGTCAGGTCGGCCGAGGCGTTGTACGTGCCCGAGGCGGCCAGGTTGGTCGCCACGGTGCCGATGGCCGAGGCCACGGCGGTCACGTTGCTCAGCGTGACGCTGACGGTCTCGCCGCCGTTGGCGCCGGTCTGGAAGGTCAGGCTGAGGGCCGAACCACCGGACGCCTGGAGCAGCTTGGTGCCGTTGAAGTCGGTGCGGTCGGCGATGTTGTCCAGCGCCCCCTTGAGCTGCTCGACCTCCTTGGCGATGTAGCCGCGGGCCTTCTCGTCCACGACACCGGTGTTACCGGCCTGGACGGTCAGGTCACGGACACGCTGCAGGATCGAGTGCACCTCGGTGAGGGCACCTTCCGCCGTCTGGACGACGGAGACGCCGTCCTGCGCGTTGCGGACGGCGACCTTGAGGCCACCGACCTGCGAGCGCAGGCCCTCGGAGATCGCCAGGCCGGCCGCGTCGTCGGCGGCGCGGTTGATCCGGAAGCCGGAGGACAGCTTCTCGAGCGACTTGCTCATCTGGCTGTCGGTGATCGACAGGTTCCGGTGAGCGTTGAGAGCAGCGATGTTCTGGTTGATGCGCAGACCCATGGTGTTCCTCCTTGGAAGGGGTCGTACTCGGTCTTCCCGCTGCATCCGTGCTGCGGGCCGTACAGGGAAGGTCTTCGGCCGGAGGTCGGGGGCTCTTGAGCCGAGTGGCCGATTTCTTTCCGCGGGAGAGGGTCAGGCCGTCTGCGCGGCGCGGTCCCGGACCGCCGGCCAGCCGGCCCGCGGCCGGGGGAGCGGGGCGCCGCTGCGGCCGGTCACCCGGTCGAGGTAGGCGCGCTGCTGGTTGCGGGCGCGAACGCCGCCGTCCGCCGGTACCGCCTGCCCGTCCCAGATCTCGCTCATCGCCGCATGGAGGAGGGTCAGGGCCCGGGCGCGCATCTGCGAGACCCGCGAGAGCGTCACCCCCAGGTCCTCCGCGATGTCCGTCAGCGATTCATCACCGAAGAAATTGCGCTCGATGACCTCGTCCAACCGGTCGGGCAGGGCGCGGATCGCCTCGTGCAGGTGCCGCGCCCGCTCCCCGCGCAGGACGGCGCGCTCGGGTGACTCCCCGGTGTCGGGCAGGTCCAGCGTGCTGCCGTCGGGGCCGGCCTCGGCGTCGATGCTCACCATGACCGCCCGGTGGACGTCGACCTGCAGGTGGTCGAGCTCGCGGCGGGCGATCCCCAGGCTCGTGGCGAGCTCCTCGCGCGTCGGCGGGCGGCCGAGGCTGACGGTCAGGGCATCGGCGGCCGCGTCCGTCCGGCGCGCCGCGGCCCGCACCGACCGGCTCGCCCAGTCGCCCGAGCGCAGCTCGTCGAGGACCGCGCCCTGCAACCGGGCCAGCGCGTACGTGGCGAAGGAGGCGCCGGCAGCGGGGTCGAACCGGCGGGCCACCTCCACCAGCGCCACGTGGGCGCAGGAGAGCAGGTCCTCGCGGCTCACGTGGCCCGGGAGCGAGATCCGCGAGGCGACGGCGTTGACGGCGAAGGCGGCCAGCGGCAGGTGCTCGGTCACCAGGGCGTCGACCTCCTGGGGCGAGCGCCCCTTGACCGGGTGCGGTACCCGGCCGCCCTGGGGTCGGTCACGCAACGGCCGGTCGTGTGCGGCGCGCTCACGCAGGGGTCGCTCGGTCGCGAGGGCACGGACTGGGGTCACGTCCGTATCTCTCGGCTGTCCCGGACGAGGTCGGCACCACCGGTCGGCACAAATCCGCACGGACTTGAGCGCCAGTTCGGTGCTTCGGCTCAACCCCCTCCGAAGGGGTGCCGATGGCAGCACCGACGGCGGTGCCCGGCTCCCTGGCCGGGGCGACCGCAGGCACGAGCGAGACGACGGAAGGCGGTGGGCACGTGGACTACCAGCACCTGTCGACGCTGCTGTGGCGGGAGCAGGAGCTCCTGGACCTGCTGCTGTTCAAGGCCGAGGAGAAGCAGTACCTCATCCTCTCCGGCAAGACCCGCTGGCTGGCGCGCATCGCGCACGAGATCGAGGTCATCCTCGACCAGCTCCGCACCCTCGAGGTGGAGCGCTCCGCGGCGACCGAGGCGATCGCGGGGCGGCTCGGGCTGTCCGCCGACCCGTCCCTGCGGCAGGTCGCCGAAGCGGCGCCCGCGCCCTGGAACGACCTCCTCGCGCAGCACCACGAGACGCTGCTGACCCTCATCACCGACCTGCGCAGCCTGTCCGACGCCAACCGGGAGCTGATCGAGGGCGGCCTCTCCGCGATCGGGGACGCGCTGCTGCGGACGCGGACGTCCGCGACCGGGACCTACGGCGCGAGCGGCCGGCACGCCGACGGCGCCCACCGCGCGGTCACCCTGGACGGAGCCCTCTGACGTGAGCACCTTCAGCCTCCTGAACACCGCGACCACCTCGTTGTGGGCGCAGCGCCGGGCGCTCGACGTCACCGGTCAGAACATCTCGAACGTCAACACCGACGGGTACTCCCGGCAGCGCGTCGACATGCGGGCGATCGGTGGCAGCGCCGTCCCGGCGTTCTACTCCACCGGCAGCGGCATCGGCGGCGGGGTGAACGCCGACGAGGTGACCCGGATCCGCGACGCCTTCCTGGAGGGGCGCGGGCACACCGAGCACGCGAACAGCGCGCAGCTGACGGCCGAGACCGACACCTTCGAGCTGGTGGAGCAGGCGTTCCGCGAGCCCGGGACGACCGGGCTGCAGAACCTCATGGCCGACATGTGGCGCGGGTGGCAGGACGTGGCCAACAAGCCCGAGGACCCGGCCGCCCGGGGCCAGGTGCTCAAGCGGCTCGAGACGCTCGTCGGCGGCCTGCACTTCAGCGCCGCGCAGCTGGACGGGCAGTGGGAGCAGACCCGCGAGAACCTCGGTGTCCTCGTGGACGACGTCAACGCCGCGGCCGCGACGATCGCCCAGCTCAACACGGCGATCCTGCGGGCGTCGCAGAGCGGCCAGCCGGCCAACGACCTCACCGACCAGCGCGACCTGCTGGTCATGAAGCTCGCCGACCAGGTCGGGGTGTCGGTCCGGCCGCGGGACGGCGGGGTCGTCGACGTGCTCGTCGGCAGCGTCGCGCTGGTCTCCGGCGGGACGGCGTCGAAGCTCGCGGTGCAGGGGACCATCGACCCGGCCGGCACGGCCGGGGACCCGCCGCGTGTCGTCACCGCCGCCGGCAACCTGGCGATCACGGTGGGCGGCACCGCCGGGGGCCAGCTGCACGCGCTGAACTCGATCATCCCCACCTACCGCACCGAGCTCGACGGCGTCGCCGCGTCGCTGGCCACCGCGCTGAACACCGCGCACGGCGAGGGCTACGACCTCGACGGCGGACAGGGTGGCGCGCTGCTCGGCTCCTCGGGCGGACCGGTGACGGCGTCGTCGATCACCGTGGCGCTCACCGACCCGCGGAAGCTCGCGGCGTCCTCCATCGGCCCCGGCACGCCGAACCTCGACCGCGGCAACGCCGACAAGCTCTCCCAGCTGGGCAACGGCGTGGGGTCGCCCGACGCGGCCTACCGGACGATGATCGTCGAGCTGGGTGTGCAGTCGGCGGTCTCGCAGCGCAACCTCGGCATCCAGTCGGTCATCACCGGGCAGGTGGACGCCGCCCGGGAGTCCGTGGCCGGGGTCAACCTCGACGAGGAGATGACCAACATGCTGTCCTTCCAGCACGCGTACTCGGCCGCGGGCCGGCTGGTCACGGCGATCGACGAGATGCTCGACGTCCTGATCAACCGCACCGGCCGCGTGGGGCTGTGATCTGAGTGCGCATCACGCAGAAGGCCGTCGCGCTCACCAGCCTGCAGGGCCTCAACCGCAACCTCGACACCTTCGGCAAGCTGCAGGAGCAGCTCACCTCGGGGAGGCTCATCAACGCCCCGTCGGACTCGCCGACCGGCACCAACAAGGCGATGCAGATCCGGTCGGAGCAGGCCGCCGTCGAGCAGTTCGCCCGCAACATCTCCGACGCCGACAGCTGGCTGTCGATCACCGACTCCACGCTGCAGAACATGCTCGAGGTGACCCGGCGGGTCCGCGACCTCACCGTGCAGGGCGCCAGCACCGGCAACTCGTCGGAGGCCAGCCGGCGGGCGCTGGCGACGGAGGTCGCGTCGCTGCGGGAGAGCCTCCTGGGCCTGGCCAACACGACGATCCAGGGGCGTCCCGTCTTCGGCGGGGTGACCACCGGGACCACCGCGTACAGCGACGCCGGCGCCTACCAGGGCATCGGCGGGGCCGACGTCCTGCGGCGCGTCTCCTTCACCGAGGAGGTCCGCGTGGACCTGACCGGTCCCGAGGTGTTCGGCCCGGCGGGGGCCGACCTGTTCGCGGTGGTCGCCCGGATCGCCGACGACCTGGTCGACGACCCCGCCGCGCTCGACCAGGGCCTGGTGGACCTGGACGCCGTGATGGAGCGGATGCTCGGCGGGGTCGCCGACGTCGGCGCACGGGCGGCCCGGGTCGAGCGGGAGCAGCAGATCAACACCGACCTGGCGCTGCGGCTGGAGACCCAGCTCGGTGAGGTCGAGAACGTGGACCTGCCCGGCACGATCATGCGCCTGCAGATGCAGCAGGTCGGCTACCAGGCCGCGCTGCAGGCGACCGCGAAGGCGATCTCCCCGACGCTGATGGAGTACCTGCGGTGACCGCCGCCCTCGCCGACCAGCCCTCGGTGACCGCACCCACCCCGCCCCCGGTCCAGGTGCTGTCCTTCACCGAGCCGGTGCCGGGGTTCCCCGGGTACCGGGACTACGTGCTGGTCGCCGGGGACGGCTCCGGGTTGCTCTTCTGGCTCCAGGCGGTCGCGCCCGACGGCCCCCGGTTCCTCGCCGTGCCGGCGGGGGAGTTCTTCCCGGGGTACGCACCGGTGGTGCCGGCCGCGGTCCGGGCGGAGCTGGGGCTGGCCGACGTCGCCGACGCCCGGGTCTACTGCCTGGTCAGCGTGCCCGGTGGCGACGTGGCCGAGGCGACGGCGAACCTGCGGGCCCCGGTCGTGGTCGCCCCCGCGACGCACCGGGCGCGGCAGGTCGTGCAGACCGACGGCTCTCTTCCCCTTCGGCGGCGCCTGCGCCGATAACCTCAGTGCGCCGCGTCAGGACGCGGCCAGGACGCCCGTCCCGGCGGGCGGCGCCACGGACGGCAACCACACACACCCACGGAGGGGTACACGTGCTCACACTCACGCGCAGCGTCGGCGAGACGATCCGGATCGGCGACGACATCGAGGTCCACGTCGTCGAGGTGCGCGGCGGCACCGTCCGCCTCGGCTTCAAGGCGCCCCGCGAGGTGGCGATCCACCGGGAAGAGGTCTACCGGCAGATCGCCGAGGCCAACCTCCTGGCCGCCCAGGTCACCGCCGACACGCTCGGGGCCCTGGCAGCCTTCGCGCCGGCGCCGGCGTCCGACCTCCCCGCCGACGCGGCCCCCGCCCCGGCCGACGCGGCCCCGGCGGAGGGCAGCCCGCCCCGCTGAGCGGCAGAACTGCACGGTCGCCGGGGGATCGCCCTCGGCAAACCGTGCCAATCTGACGGGGCCGTTGGCTGACGGACCTGCGACACGGGCAACTATTGCCGAAGCTTCCGCGTCACAACTGCGCTGGACACAGCGAGTTGTGTGCCGTGTCCGCTGCGTGCATGCGGCAGATTCCTCCTCACGCAAGTGACAGGGGGCGATCAAGATGGCACGCAACGCATTCACCGCTTCGGTGGCGGGGGACCAGACCGGCGACCAGGAGTCCGTGGTGGTCCACGTGCAGCTGCGGCCCCGCCGGGGCGCCACCCGCAAGTGCCTCGCGGCGCTCGCCGCGCTGGCCGCCGAGCACGAGGACGTCGTCGTCGCCGTCACCGGCCTCAGCAAGGACGACCGCGTCGTCCGGGTGACCGTCGGCGTCGACCTCGGTCCCCGCGCGGCCGTCGCCCGGTTCTCCCCGCAGGCGCAGGCGGCGTACGCCTTCGTGTCGGCGGTCTTCACCTCGCTCTACGACCACATGCCGGTCTACACCGCCGAGCCCAGCGCCGCGGAGCGCGCCGCCGCCGCGGCCCTGCTCGAGCACGCCGCCGCCGGTGCCGCCCGGTCGGACGGCCTGCCCGTGGAGGCGATCGAGTCGCTGCCCGGCACCCCGGCCGCCCCGCTCGTCCCCTCGCCGCGCCGACCCGGCCCGGGGGAGCGCATCCCGGCCTGACGGCCTCCCGCGCAGTGCGGGGTGCCGGCCGCTCGGCACCCCTCTTCTTCCCCGTAGTGCCCAGGAGTACCGATGCCCGACCGCATCCCCGCCCCGACCGCCACCTCCACCGACGACCGGGCCCGCGCCCGGCAGCCCCTGGTCTTCGGCGGGATCCCCGAAGCCGACGGCTGGGCCCTCGCGCCCATCACCCCCCGCGACCGGGTGCACTTCCGCGTGGACCGCGAGCTGCCGCTCGACGAGTTCCGCCGGGCGCTGCCCGACGGCGTGACGGTCAGCTACGACCAGGGCGACGGCCTCTACCGCGTGGATGGCGCCTGCGGGACCGCCGCCGTGCTGGCCGACTGGGTGAAGGCCTGGTGCGCGGGCCGCGGCACCACCACCATCGGGCTGCGCGCGGAGACCGACGTCCGCCGGCGCGCCCCGCGCGACCTCCCCCCGGCGTTCCTCGACGACCTGTGCCGGCACTACGGGCCGGTCAGCCTCAAGCGCCTGCAGCGCAACATGAGCACGATCCGCCTGCACCTGCCCGATCCCGACGACCTCGGGCAGCAGGTCTACGAGTGGATCCTGAAGGCCGTCGCGCAGTACGACGAGACCAAGTCGGTCCCGTTCGGCGCCTTCCTCGCCACCCAGCTCTCCAAGTGGGTGCACGACCTGGGCCGCAACGCCCACGGGCGGACCGCCGCCGACACCGAGCACAAGCAGCAGAAGGCGATCGCCGCGTTCACGGCCGAGCACCAGCGGCGGCCCAGCGAGAAGGAGCTGGCCGCCTTCATGGGGCAGAGCGTCGCCACCCTGCGCCGCAACTCCCAGACCGTCGCCACCCTCAACGGGCTGCGCAACCTCCAGTCGCTGGACGGCGCACCCGAGGCCACCGAGATCCTGCTGCCGGATTCGTCCGAGGCGCCCGACGAGATCATGGGCGAGGCCGAGCAGACGCTGCTGTCGCACGCCCTCACCGCCGCGTGCGCCCCCGACCCCGACGCGCGCCGCGACCAGCGGGCCGGTCAGCCCAACGTGCTCGGCTGGGCGACCTGGTACCTGACGACGTGGGGCGGGCGCACCAAGACCCAGCTCTCGGCCGACCTCGGCACCTCCGTCCGGAACATGAACGTCTACGCCGACCGCGTGGAGAAGGGGCTCAAGGACCGGCTGGCCGAGCTCGCCGACTGAAGAAGGACCTCCCTGAAGGGAGGCCGTCCCGGATCCCGCGATGCCGCACGTCCCGTGCGGGGTCGCGGGATCCCGGCGTCCCGGGGGCGGGGCCGGACGCGGCGCTGCCCGGCCATTCGATACGGAAAAGGCCCTGTCACAGGGTCGATCGGGCCACGAGCCTGCCGATATCCACTCCGTGACCCCCCGCCCGAGGACCCGCCACCCGGCCTGCCGGCCGTGGGTGCGCAGGCGGGCCGGGGCGGGACGCCGGGAGGGTGCCCGGTGAGCGCGCTGCCCGCCGGTGACGCCGGCTCACCGGTGCTCGTCCCGCACTGGCTGGACGCCTCCGCCCGCGAGGAGCTCGCCGCGTCGGTGCGCGGCGCTCTCGACGGCTCCCCGGGGCACCCGGTGGCGACCATCCACCTCCAGGACGTGCTGACCGAACTGCACGTGGCCGCCGCCCGCGAGGCGGTGTGGCCGGCCTCCACCGCGCGGGTGCGCCTGGCCACGGGGTGGGACGAGGACGTGCTGCCGATCCGGCTGAGCCCGGCCGAGGTCGGCGCCGTGCTGGCGCTGCCGGCCCTACCCCCCCGGCTGCACGCGCTGCTGGCGTCCGGGGGGCGCCGGTGAGTCCCGGCTCCTTCGGCGCCACCACCGCGTCGCGGGGGATGCTGCGCCGGTTCCGCGCTGAACCCGTGGACGTCGCCGACCTGCACGACGTGGCGGCGCAGCTGCTGCCCAGGCTGGCGTCGGCCCGGCTCCACCTGGGCCTGGTCCGGCGCCCGGGCGCCGGCACGGTGCTGCACGTCGAGGAGGACGAGCGGGTGCAGCGCGTCCCGCTGGCCGATCTCGCCGACGACATGAGCCGGGCGGGCGTCCCGGGCACGACCGCGGGCATCACCGCGGCCCTGCGCAGCTGGGTGGAGCGCCGCCCGGTGACCGACGCGGACGCCGCGGCATCGGGGATCGCCGTCCTCGACTGGGCGGATCCGGCCGAGACCGCGGTGGGCTGGAGCGTCGTCGTGGTCCGCGGCGACCTCGCGGTCGCCTGGGCGCCCTCGCCGGCGGCCCGGGCGGCGGAGCTGCACCGGGTGCGCTCGGCGTCGACCGGCCGGGCGCACGAGGTGCCGCTGCAGCTGCGGGTCGAGGGGCCGCTGGCGCTGCTCTCGCACCGCACGGTGCCGGTGCTCGCCTCGGCGGCCCTGGTCGCCCCTGAGCTGGTGCACCAGCGGATCTCCGCGACGGGGCTGACGCTGCCGGACATGCACGTGGTCGTGACACCGCACCGGCCGGTCGCCTGCGCGGGCCCCGGGGTCGCCCGGCGCCTGGCGGGGGAGACCGGCGAGGCGAGCGTGACGCTGCCCTGGCGCGCGCTCGTCGACCTGCCCTGGCTCTGACCGGCTCCTCCCTCAGGAGATGTAGCCGAACTCCCAGTGCCACGGCTCGGGCTTCTCCCCGCCGGGCCGGGCCCAGTCGGGCTGCACCCAGCCGAAGCGGGCGGCGTTCGCCGTCATCCAGTCCCACTGAGGGGTGCGGGCCACGTTGACGCCCCCGCCCAGGTCGATCGCCAGGGCCCACCCGTGGTTGGAGGTGCCCGGCGTGGCGGCGAGGGCAGGCTTGGCGATGGCGGCCGCCACCTGGGCGCCGAACGAGCGGTAGGAGTCGGTGATGCGCAGCGGCGTGCCGAACTCCGCGGTGTAGGCGGCGTCCAGCGCCGCGTAGGCGGCGGCCGCGTCGCACCGCAGCGCGTGGCCGCCCACGCCGAGCCGGCACAGCGCCTCGGCGGGGATCCGGCCGTTGGACCACCCGCCCCACCGCGGGTCCACCGGGCCGGGCTCGGGCAGCGGCGCACCGCACGCGCCGGTCGCGCCGCCGGGAGGGAGCGCCGGGTTCGGTTCGGCCGGGCGCGGCAGGGTGACCCGCACCGCGGTCGACCCCGCCGGCATCGACGTGACGACCACCTGGAACGACGCGGCCGACGCCCCGGCGACCTCGCCGTCCCCGAGGTAGATGCCGACGTCCTGACCACCGGGGGCGAAGACCAGGTCGCCGACCTGCACGCCGGTCACCGGGACCGGCGCACCCGAGGCCCACTGGCCACCGGGGTCGCCGGGCAGCGCGTAGCCGGCCAGCAGCCAGGAGGCGGCCGTGAAGCCGCCGCAGTCGTAGGTCTCGGGGCCGGTGGTCCCGGGCACGAAGGGCTTGCCCAGCTGGGAGAGGGCGTTGCTCACCGCCGCGACGGTCTCCGCCGGCAGCACCGTCACCGGCTCGCTGCCGATCACGGCCCACGCCACACCGGGGACGGGCTGGCCGTCGGCGTCCAGCGCCGGGGACAGGCCGGCGGGGAAGGTCGCGGGGTCGGTCAGCGCGGCCGCCGGCGGCGGGGCGACGCCGGCCGCGGCGAGCCGGCCGAGGTACTCCTGCCAGCGCCGGGTCGCGGCCTCGTTGCGCTGCTGCTGCGGCCCGGCCGCGGGGGCGGCGCCCAGGCCGGCGAGCCGGCCGGCGACCTCGGCGGGCAGGCCACCGGCCTCGTCGCGCACCGCGGCGAGCACCTCGGCGGCGCGCTGCTCGGCGGCGGACAAGGCGGCGCGGGCGTCCTCGACCCGGGTGGCCGCGGCCCGCAGCCGGGTGGCGGTCCGCTCGGCCCGCGCCACGTCGCCCTCGAGCGCACGCCCGGCCCGGTCGGCTGCCGCCTGCCGGGTGAGGGACGTCGCCGCGCTGCCCGGCCGGCCGAGGTGGAGCCCGAAGGCGGGGTACCGGCTGGTCGCATCCGCCCGGTACAGCTGCGCGGCGCCGGAGCCGACGGCCGCCTGCCGGGCGGCGAGCTCCGCGCGGACCGCCTCCTCGGTGGCGAGCGCTTGTTCCAGCCGGGCACGGCGCCGGTCCGCCTCGTCGGCGAGCTGCTGGTAGCGGTCGGCCTGCTCGAGCAGCGAGCTGCGCGCGGTGAGCGCGAGCGTGGTGGGGTCCGGGGCGGACCCGCCGCGCTCGGTGGGCTGGGCGGCGGGCAGCAGCACCGCGAGCGCGGCGGGGAGGAGCAGCGCGCTGGTCGCGACGACGCCGAGGCGCGTCGACCAGCGGGAACCGGTGCGCGGGGCGCGCTCACGGGTGCGCCGGGAGCGGGCCGGGGCTCGCCGGG